>JAISWN010000383.1 GCA_031271075.1 Treponema sp. | reverse complement strand
GTTTAATACTCCGCCCTTTAGGGCGTTCTTAAAGGTATTAAACCCCTGAGTGCAACCACCTCGGGAGAACAACATACCTCGCCGAACCGCAGGTTCGACTTCAGGGCGAGGTTGTTGATTCGTGCCGAGGGCGAGGTTGTTGATTCGTGCCGAATGAAACTCCTCGGGAGAACAACCTGCCCCTTACAATGCGCGATGTTGACAGAAAAGGGCGCAATGTTTACCTTTATTTGGTGTCTGTCTATAAAGTCAATTACCTTTCGGGTAAATCTTGCATTTTTTCGCCAAAAGGCCGCAAAAATGCTCTTTCTTAAGGCAGTTTGTCCATAAGGTGTCTGCTTTATAGACAGACTTTATTGTTTATAAGGAAAGATGGGGGCAAGATGTGAATCTGAGCGATTTTGAGGATAAGCCGATTATCGGAACAGACCGTTTAGAGCCATTCCAGCGGATGTGCTCAATGGCCGGGGCGTTTGCCGTCTACGAGGCAAAACAGGCCGGACTTCCCATCACCTCGGCCAAAGACGGCAAGATAGTAAAAGAATATCCCGACGGCAAAGTAGAGATCCTTGGCGACGCGCATCCCTGGGTTCCTGTAAAGAAATGGGTCTATAAACTGCCCAAGGCTTAAGCATGGCGAGGGAAAGGGGTTTATCACCTATCTTTATGTGATAGCCACCGACGATCCTGATATCAACCTGGAACGGGTCAGGAACCGGGTTGAACAGGGCGGACATAATGTGCCGGAAGAAAAAATCAAAAAGAGAGACCTCAGGACAATGGAAAATCTCTCCGCGGCTTTTTTTCTTGCCCAGAGGGTGTATTTTTTTGACAATTCTTCATCAAAAGAATCAGATGCATATCGTTATTTTGCCGAAAAGCGGGATGACCAACTGTACATTACCGGCAATTCAATGCCCGCCTGGTTTGAGAAAAATATACTCTCCAGGATAGAAGCGTGAGAGCTTTTAAGCGCCTTACACGGTAATAGATTAACTCTCTTATTTTGGGTGATAGCGGCATTACACGCCGTTATTGACCCGTCAAAGTCTGACTGCGACAAGAAATAGGCGCCTGTTTTGCTTTTTACGTGGTTTGAGATCAGAAACCCTCTGTGTAACCCGCTTTTTTAAGCGCGGCCTCTTGACGCGCCAGGGGGTCTCGTTTATATTAAAACCGTATACTTCAAAGGAAGTGGGGTGGGGGAAACCGGCCGCCATGGAAGCCGGGTATCCCGAATCCTCCGCTATCCCGTAACTGTGATTGGGAAAAACCGCCGATAACGGCCACTGGCCTGCCGGACATAGTCCGGCGCCGGGAAGGCCGGCGGGGAAGCGCCCATAAGCCAGGAGACTTTGGTATGCGGCGGGCCCTGTATGGGGCTCCCAATATTTTCAGGTTTCGGGGATTGAGCCTTGAGAATTTCTGCCGTTTTAATGGCCAGGTAAATTTTCTCAGCGTACAAGCCGCCGCTCTCCGCGTGTTTACCGGGGGGTCCTGCCGTTTTGTACGGGTGTCTTTTCTTCGGAAAAGGAACGAATCATGTTCACGTCAGTATCACTGCGAAAGAAGAATCCGGCGGCAAAAGCCGTACTCTTCCTCTTTTATTCCCTGTTTTTTGCCCTGCTGCTGTTTCCGGTTTTGGGCTGCCAGACGGAGGCCGACGATGACGATCCCGGCATCGGCCTTAATCCCGGGTTGATCGGAACATGGACTCTGTACGCTTATTCCACTACCGATGTTTATGCCATTACCCCTACAAGGCTTTCCCATCATTCGTACTCAACATATCCCGATCCTAACTTGAGCGGTCCTATTGTGTTCGTATATAATTTCGATGCGGCATCAGGCTGTCTTATTGTGCAGCGTGCAACAGACGAAAAATATACCGCAGTGTATTACAAAGACCTTGATGAGGATAGCGTTGTGTTGGGGGATGCTTATACTGTCTCTGATTTCAACATCGACGTGACAGTACCTACTCTGGCGGAGGCCATAACAAAATTTGCCCCCGAGAATAAAAGTTTATATGGCGGGGATCTATCGGTTGCGGGGACAATGCAGAGAATAGACCGGTAGTAGGAATCAGTCCGCCGGACTTGGTTAATTTCGTAAGCCGGGGGAATTGCAAAATTCGGATTTCCGCGGATTTCGCTGGCGGAACGAAGTTCCGGCTTCCCTGACGGGGAGGGCTTTGTTTACGAAAACCCGCGTTAATCCGCGGATCCTTTGTCTTGCTGATTAGGATGTTGTGTTAGGCTTGTTTTCGATCCGTGATTGTAGTACCGTGTAAAGGCTAAATGACCGGATATTTCAAAGAAATTTTACCACCGAGGGCTGGCAGTTTGCCTTGGAGTTTCACGGAGAATGAGGGAATTAAACCGAATTGATAACAAAAACTCCGTGTTCCGGTGTACTCCGTGTTTTTTTATCATTGGTGATTATCTCTATCAGTGTGTTTAGTGTTTACAAGGTAGTAGCAGATTGTTTGTATTAAATTGCCGGATAAAGGCAAGAAGAATATTAACCACCATGGCGTATAGAATCAAAGGTTCGCAGGTACACGAATGTCCGGATTCCCTAATTTTATCCCTCCTTCGTGCGCCGCAGACCTCCGGTCCGACTTCGCCTTGGTGATAAAATTCTTGGGGGTTAAAAAATGAGTGCCCAAAGAAAATACCCGCTGGGAGTAAACAAATTACACGCGGGGCTTCTGCTCTTATTGCTCAGCCTCCTCCTTTCCGGCTGCCCCCAACCGGTGGATTCGCCGGAATCGGCCCCTCCTCCCGCGCCCGCCGCGCCCTGGCTTACGCCGGGTTACCAGCGGCTTACCCTTAGCTGGGAAGGGGTTCCCGGCGCTTCCGCCTACGAAGTGTGGTACAGCGAAGGGACGGAAACCGCCGGCAAACAGCAATGGAATGGGGGTATAAGCGAAACCGCTACGGTCATTACCGGTTTAAATAACGGTACTCCTTACTATGTATGGCTAAAGGCCCTAAACGGCGCCGGGGTGAGCGGGTTTGGCCCCCCGGCAAGCGGAACGCCGGGGCTGCCGAATACCAGGCCCTCGGTTATCCGGGGGGACGCCCGGCTCGCCCTCAGTTGGGAAACCATCCCCGGCGCGGAGGCCGCCGTCTATGAGGTATGGTACAGCCAGGGGACGGAAACCGCCACCAAACAGCGATGGAATGGGGATATAAGCGGAACCGCTACGGTTATTACCGGTTTAACAAACGACGCCGTTTATTATGTGTGGATTAAAGCAAAGGTTTCTGGTGAGACGAGCGATTTTGGAGAGGCCGTAGACGGAAGCCCCGAAGCCCCGAAGCCCCCGCCAACAACGAATTTTACCTATGTGCCCGGCGGAACCCTTATCGGCAGTTCCAGTTTCGCCATGACTGTTACCATTCCTACCGATCCTCCGGGCTACACCAACGCCGGGGCGAGTATCCCGATGCGGGGGGTATTTGTCCCTGGCCGCCAGGTTCGTATCAATTCCTTTTTTATGGCAAAATACGAGGTAAGCTACGAACTGTGGTATGGGGTACGGACCTGGGCCGAAGGAAAGGGTTATAACTTCCAGAACAAGGGTATTGAAGGCAGGATTGATTCTTCAAATCCCCTGGCCTCCGCGGCGGGGTCTCCCCCTTCCGCTCGAAAAAACCACCCCGTTATTTCTGTAAGTTGGCGGGACGTCATCGTCTGGTGCAATGCCTACAGCGAAATGGAAGGGCTGGAACCGGTATATCGGGACGGGGGCGGTAATAGGATCAAAGATTCCCGGAACTCCAATGGAACGGTCTGCGATGGGGCGGTAATGGACAAAACCAAAAGCGGCTACCGCCTTCCTACCGAGGCCGAGCGGGAATTCGCCGCCCGGGGGGGAGACTCCGGACAGCCGGACTGGATGTATATGTACGCGGGAAGCGATACCGCGGATACCGTTGCCTGGCACCACGGCAATTCGGCTTATCAAACCAAAGCGGTTGGTACGAAAGCCGCGAACCGTCTGGGTATCCACGACCTTTCGGGGAATGTGCAGGAATGGTGCTGGGACTGGATGAACTGGAACGTGGATGTTACTGCTGGTACGCCGGAAGACGGGGCGGCTCACAACCAACTGGTGGAAGGTAAGAACGCGGGTAACCAGAAAGCCTTCCCCGGCGGCGGGGTAGGCTCCAGTTCCGCCATGTCCAGCCCGGTGTACCGCTGGGGCTATAACCCCGATTACACCGATCTTTCGGTAGGCTTCCGGGTGGTCCGTAAACCGTGAGAAGAAAATTCCCGGCGGCCCGTCCGCCCTTGCCTGCCTTTTTCGTCCTGACAGTAATACTGCTTCTTTCCGGCTGCGATCTCTACGGCAAAGTCGGCGGGGGTGACGCCAATATAGAAGGCGCCCTGCCCTACCTGCTTCAGGGGGAATGGGCGTTCATTCCGGGAACTTCGGGCGCTCCCGCCGACGGCTATATCATAACCGGCAGCGCTATTGAATATGTTTATCACGGCAAAAGCAGCGCGGGGATGGACTTTAAAGGCGACATTGTATTTGTTTCCAATTACAGTTCCGATTCGGGCCTTATCATCATTAAATATACCGTTCCCCCAGCCTATTCAGGTTATAATGGCAATTCCTTCTGCGCCACCTATTACCGCGGCCTGAGATCCAATTCGGTACAGTTGGCCAATGCCACCACCTTTCCCGCTTATACATGCTCCGACACCGCGACCCTGGAAGAAGCGAAGGCAAAATTCACCCGCATGACCATGGGCAGCTATGTAAGCTGGACGGTTACCCAGCCGCAAACCAGGATCAGGTGATGGATTTAAAAAAACTAAAACTGATCGCCACGGTTCTTTTTCTAAGGGCCCTGTTCCCCCTCCGGGCCCAGGAGCTCCCCGGTGAGGACGTTCTTATCATGGAAGGCGAAGGTATCACCATAGTAAGCGCCCTGGAGACGACCCAGCAGATGGAAACCCTCACCAGGGAGGAGATAGATAAATTCCACAGCCCCGATCTGCCCGGCCTTCTGGAAGAAGCCATGGGGCTGGCGGTAACCCGCTACGGCCCTTACGGAAACATGGCGGAACTGAGTATCCGGGGTTTCGACACCGAGCGGATAGCGGTGCTCATTGACGGTCTTCCGGTCAATTCCGCCCGTTCCGGGGATTTTGATTTTAACACCGTGGATATCGATTCTATCGAGCGGATAGAAGTTATACACGGCGGCTCCGACACCAGGTACAATGTTTCAGGCGCCCTGGGGGGGGTAATCAACATTGTTACGGTAAAGAAGCAGGAGCCCGGCTGGAGCCTGGGGGGCAGCATTTCAAACAGTTCCGCGCTGCCGGGACGGTACAACGAACAGCACGGCGGGATCGGGAACCCTCAGTGGCAGGATCTGGCGGATACCCAAAAGGTAAACGTCACAGGCGCTTATGGGGCGGAGCATTACTCTTTCAGGGCCGTCCTTTTTGGCAGCCGCGCGGGGAATCACTTTCTCTACCAGGATGATTATGGTTACGCCCGGCGCAAGGAAGGCAACGAGGTTTGGGATATAGGGGCCTCCGCTTCCTTTCTGCGCGATTTTCAGGATCTTTCCAAACTGATCCTTTCGGGTGATATTTACCACGGCGACAAGCGCATACCGGCCTCGGGCTATACCGCGGAATACGCGGAACAGCGGGATTTTTCAAGCCGCCAGAGTCTCATGTTTGATATGCCCAGGGCTTTTCACGACGACTTCTCCGCGGAGTTCGTTCTGGGGCATAACTGGACAAGCCTGAACTACGATCCCGGCCGGGAAAGTTCCCGGCATAACGAGAACGATCTTACCTTGATAAACCGCTGGGGCTGGTATCCGGCTGATAAAATCACCCTGCGCTTCGGCGGCGATTACCGTTTTATCCGCCTCGACTCAACCAACGACGGCATCCACAACGGAAACCGGGCCGGCTTATACCTGACATCTGAATACACGCCGGTCGAAAAGCTCCTCCTCATCCTCTCGGTAAAAGGGGTTACGGACAGTAAGCATGTTATTCCGGTTCCCAAGCTGGGCCTTTCCTGGAAGGCGGCGGATTTCCTGACTTTTAAGAACAACTATTTCAGGAGTTTCAAATTCCCCGACTTTGACGATCTCTACTGGGTACAGTCAGG
>JAISWN010000344.1 GCA_031271075.1 Treponema sp. | reverse complement strand
TCATCCCGAAGATGAAATTGTTACCCTTGACCTTTACAAAGCGGGTATCGGCCCGCTTAAAGCAGAAGACCTTCCTTCTTTAACAGGCCCTAAGAACGAATCCAGCAGAAATGATCCTGTTCTTCGATATGCCTATCAGTGGGCAGATTGTGATAAATATGTAATTGCCGCTCCACTATGGAATCTAGGGCTCCCAGGGATACTTAAATGCTATATCGATTATGCATGGTGCGGAGGCATAACTTTTGTATACACTGAAAACGGACCAAAAGGATTGCTTGAAAACAAAAAAGGTATCTATATCGCTACCAGGGGTGGCGATTACAGTAGCGATTTGATGAAGGAAAACGAAATGGGCGCCAGATATATCAGTACCCTCTTTAGAGTATTTGGAATAGAGGATTTTCAGACACTATATTTGGACAAGATGGATGTATGGGGAACGGATATCCCAAAGGCGATGAGTGAGGGAATCGAAAGAGCCGAAATGATTGCAAGGGATTTTTGAGTATCCGTTTTTATCCCCTGTGATGATCGTCGAAACGACTGAATAGTTACAAAAGGAGTTATCCATGCCAGATTCGGCTGATTTTATTGAGTGGGATGAACGGTACTTGATGAACATCCCTTTTATTGACGAACAGCACAAGGAGCTTGTCCGCCTGACCAACGAACTCTATCAGGGCTGCCTGATGGGGGACGATGTTGCCCGGGCCTACTTTATGAAAACCATAAAGGGCATTGTAGATTATGTGGGGAAACACTTTTCCATGGAAGAAAAAATGCTGGAAAACGTACATTACCCCAACCTTGGGGCGCACAAGAACCAGCATGAGGAATTTGTCAAGAAAATACTGGAAGACGTAAATAGTTTCCAGAACGGCAAGCAATTCGTGCCCAACGTATTTGTCCGCTACCTCAAAGACTGGATCCTCTCCCACATCGCCCTGGAGGACAAGCGTTACGCCAACTACATCTTCGACCTGAAGAAACAGGGACGCCTCAAAGCCGCCATGTCCCCCGCCAAAGTGAATTAGAGTCTGTCCATAATGTAGACACATTATGGATAGACACGAATTAGGGAGCTTCCGCAAAAAAATTTCGCACAGGTTTGGGGGAAAGCTACATTTATGTGGCTTTCCCCCAAAGGTTTTTCCCCAAAGCTGAAGTCCTGGGAAACCCTCCCGGTACGGCCAAAATTCCCCGGGACCCTCCTTGCCACACAATACATAGTGTGTTAATATGAATTTATTCAAAGAAGGACACTATATAAAGTGGTGTAACTATGCGGGTTTTACCGGCGGTTAAAGTAGTTTCAAATACAGTTCCGAAGTGATCTTTTGGCGGTTTCAGTTTAGGCGGTTTAAATTGAGATGTCCCTATTGCGGCAATTTTGACGATAAGGTCATTGATTCCAGGACTCTGGCAAACGGGGACGCCATACGGCGCAGGCGGGAGTGCGAGCATTGCGGGTACCGTTTCACCAGTTACGAGCGGATTGAGGAACGGCAGTTGATGGTGATAAAGCGGGACAGGCGCCGGGAGCCCTTTGAACGGGAAAAGATCGAGCGGGGGGTGGCGCGGGCCCTGGAAAAACGGCCGGTGTCCCAGATGAGCATGGAAAACCTGGTCAACGAGGTGGAAGACCAGGCCGCCTTTCTGGGCAGGGTGAACCGTGAAATCCCGGCTTCGGTGATAGGCGATCTGGTGCTGGAAAAACTCGGCGCCATGGACAAGGTGGCCTATATCCGGTTTGCCTCGGTGTACCGGCATTTTGAAGATTTGGACGAATTTGTGCGGGAAATACAAAATGTGGGAGGCCGGGCCTCCCAGTCAGGGGGAGAGAGTGTTGAGACAGGTAGTTAAGCGTTCCGGCGAAATTGAAACCTACGACCGGGGTAAGATATACAACGCCGTGGCGAAGGCCTTTGCCGCGGCGAAGGGCCGGAACGGGGCCTCCGGCGGTACGGAAGGGGGGGAAGATCCGGTGGAGGCGCTTACCCTCCGGGTGGAAAGCCTTATCGGGGAGCTGATGGCGAACCGGCACCCCCATTCCATCCCGGCCATTGAGGAGATCCAGGATCTGGTGGAGACCGCCCTTATCGAAGCCAGGGAGACGGCGGTGGCTAAAGCCTATATCCTCTACCGGGCGCGGCACGAGGCCCTGCGGGACGCCAAAAAGCTGATGCTGGACATAGACTCCACCATGGACGGCTATCTAAAGCAGTCCGACTGGAGGGTCAACGAGAACGCCAATGTAAACTACTCCCTGGGAGGGCTGATCCTCCACAACTCGGGAAGCATAACCGCCAACTACTGGCTAAAAAACATCTACCCCCCGGAAATAGCGGAGGCCCACCGGAACGCCGATTTCCACATCCACGATCTTTCCATGTTCTCCGGCTACTGCGCGGGCTGGTCCCTGCGCCAGCTTATCGCCGAGGGTCTGGGGGGCGTGCCCGATAAGATCACCAGCAAACCCGCCAAACACCTTTCCACCCTGATGCAGCAGGCGGTGAATTTCCTGGGCTGCCTCCAGAACGAATGGGCCGGGGCCCAGGCATTCAGTTCCTTCGACACTTACATCGCCCCCTTCGTGAAGGCCGACAATCTCTCCGACCGGGAACTTAAACAGTGCCTCCAGAGTTTTGTCTTCGGGGTGAACACCCCCAGCCGCTGGGGGAGCCAGGCGCCTTTCACCAACATCACCCTGGACTGGACCTGCCCCGGGGATCTGAAAGACCGTAAGGCCATGGTGGGGGGACAGGAAACCGGATTCACCTACCGGGACTGCCAGGCGGAAATGGACCGGGTAAACCGTATCTTTATCGAGCTTATGCTTGACGGCGACGCCCACGGCAGGGGTTTCCAGTACCCGATTCCCACCTACAACATCACCGCCGATTTTGACTGGGAAAGCGATAACGCCCGGCTCCTCTTTGAAATGACCGCCCGCTACGGCACCCCCTACTTCCAGAACTTTATCAACTCGGATCTGAACCCGGCGGACGTGCGCTCCATGTGCTGCCGCCTCCAGCTTGACAAGCGGGAACTCCGCAAAAGGGGAGGCGGCCTTTTCGGCTCCGACGAGCTGACCGGTTCGATGGGGGTGGTAACCATCAACCTTCCCCGGATAGGTTATCTGGCTAAAACGGAGGAGGATTTTTACCGCCGGCTGGAAGGGCTTATGAACCTGGCAAAGGAAAGCCTCCTGATCAAGCGCAAGGTGGTAACAAGGCTTTTGGACTCCGGGCTTTTCCCCTACACCCGGCGCTACCTTAAAACCCTGGACAACCACTTCAACACCATCGGCCTGGTGGGCATGAACGAGTGCCTGCGGAATTTTCTGGGCGGGGAGACCAGCATCGCCGCCGCGAAAGGCCGGGAATTTGCCCTGGGGGTGCTGGGCTTTATGCGGGAAAAACTCGCCGATTTCCAGGAAGAGAGCGGCGAACTCTTCAACCTGGAGGCTACCCCGGCGGAGTCCGCCTCTTACCGTTTGGCAAAGCACGACCGGGAACGCTACCCGGATATTATCGTGGCGGGAACCGGGGATCCTTACTACACCAACTCCACCCAGCTTCCGGTGATGGAAACCGACGATATCTTCGACGCCCTGGATCAGCAGGAAGCTTTACAGGCATCTTATACCGGCGGCACGGTCTTTCACGCCTTCCTGGGGGAATCCATCGAGGACTGGCGCGGCTGCCGGGATCTGGTAAAGGCTATCGCGTTTAATTACCGCGTACCCTACTACACCATCTCCCCTACCTTCTCGGTTTGCCCGGTTCACGGGTACCTGCGGGGGGAACATTTCCACTGCCCCAAGTGTAAAGAGGAAAAAGAAAACGAAATAAAAAGCCGGATCACCGGCCTGGAACGGGAACGGGAACAGGTTTTGGCGGCGGTTTAAGGCGAATGATAAATACGGAGGAGTAAAGCAAAGTGAGAACTCTTAAGGAAATTGACCGGGATTTAGCCGCGGCAAGGGAAGCCCTTTTATCGGTGGAAGATACGCCCGCCGAAGTTTACAGCCGGATCGTCGGCTACTACCGTTCGGTGCGGAACTGGAACCGGGGGAAA
>JAISWN010000350.1 GCA_031271075.1 Treponema sp. | reverse complement strand
AGGCCTGTATCGCTATTTCCAAACTCGATCCGGGTAAACTTTTTGGAACCTATGTACCTTTGAGGTATCCTAATTATGATACCATCTATGTAACCGGCGCCATGGCTCCTTCTTATGGGAAATTCTGGTTTGACTTTACCAGCGGCCGTTATTGCTTCTCCGATATGGTGGAATATTTTGAAATGTTCCAGCGGATTCGGGATGCGGGGGCCATGTTCCCCGGCATTGAAAGCCTGGACGACGACACCGCCAGGGCCCAGTTTGCCGAAGGGAACATAGGGTTCGAGATGATTAACCCTTCTTTTAATATCGGGGTGTTCTACGATCAGTTCCCCGCCAAAATGGAATGGGCCACCGCTCCCATTCCCGTGAAGGATCCCAACAAGAGCTATAACGTCATGGGGGGTACCGCTACCACCCTGGTTGTAAGCAAGAAAGCCAAAGATCAGAAGCTCCTGGAAGAGGTGGCCCGGGTCTATGATTTCTGGATTTCAGATGAAGTCCAAATGGAACTCTTTACCAATGGAAAGGATCTCCCCATCATTCCGGAAATAGTGCAAAAGGCGAAACCCAGCGCCCGGCCCCAGTGGAACGATCTGGCGGCTTTGGCCGCGGGAACGGTACTCCGGCCCAATTTCCCCGACGGGTTCTTTACGGTGGAAGGGGACAGCGTTAATACGGCTTTCGCCAAGATATTTACCGGCGGCAACGCGGCACAGATCCTTGCGGATATGGACAGGCGTTTTAACGCGGCCATGGATCAGGCTGTTTCACGGGGTGTAATTAAGCGGGAAGATTTTATTATGCCTGAAATTGAACAGCGGTTCCGGAAAAAGTAGCAGGCTAAAAGATCCCCTTTGAACGCAACCGGATAGATTTTACCACTTTCATGCGGACTCCCTACCTGCTCTGGGTTACCGGCCTCACCTGACCGGAGGGCTGCCCGCCTACTGGGCGGCCCTGGCACTGATATTTGCCGACAGGGGGCTTTCGGGGGAAAAGCCCGCATGAAAGGATCGTTTTTTTCAGAAATATCCGTTAGAGAACCGGCAGTCCCCGGGAAAAATTTTTTTTCGAGGTTTTTCGTAAATTCCCTTTACAGATCCATATACCCGTATTATAATTGGGACGCTTTCAGGATTGTGCTTTGGGGACTGCCCCGGCAGGGCTTACAGGTTTTTTTGGAGTCGCCTATGCAGATGCTTAAGTATGTGGGACGAAGGCTGCTTTTGATGATCCCAACAGTGTTCATCATGTCCTTTATCGTCTTCTTCATTATCCAACTACCTCCGGGGGATTATGTCTCCGGCTACATTGCCCGGATGAGCGCCCAGGGTGAAATTTTTACCGAAGAGATGATTGCCGAAATACGGGCTTCCTACGGACTGAACCGTCCCTGGTACATTCAGTACTTCTACTGGATCCGGGGAATAATCCTCCACTGGGACTTTGGATATTCCTTTTCCTACTACCGGCCTGTCTGGGACGTTATCATGGACCGGCTGGGCATTACCGTCGCGGTTTCCCTTATCACCATGCTTTTTACGTACCTGGTTTCCCTTCCCATAGGTATCTACAGCGCCAATCACCAGTATTCGGCGGGAGACTATCTTTTTACCATCATCGGTTTTATCGGCATGGCCATGCCGAATTTTCTGCTGGGAATTATCCTGATGTACCTGATGTACGTCTTTACCGGTACTACCTATGTGGGCCTCTTCAGCCAGGAGATGCTGAAAAACGGCGTCCACTGGTACAATCTGGGGGAATTCTTACGGCGGATGATCATGCCGATCATCGTAATCGGCATGTCCGGAACCTGCGGCGTAATCCGCACGGTACGGGCGCAGATGCTGGACGAACAGTCCAAGCAGTATACCCTGACGGCCCGGGCAAAAGGGGTGTCGGAACGGAAGATTACCTACAAATACTGCCTGCGGGCCGCCCTGAACCCGGTGGTAAGCGGCCTTGCCACATCCCTTTCCCACATCTTTACCGGGTCCACCATTACCGCTATTGTTATGAATCTGGCAATACAGGGGCCGGTACTCTACAACGCGCTGATCAATCAGGATATGTATCTTGCCGGAACCATCCTCCTGGTACAGGCTTTTCTGATCGTCCTGGGAACCCTTATCTCCGATATTATCCTGGGCTGGCTGGATCCGATGATCCGCTCCGAACAGGTACACGAAGGTTAACATGAAAGTACAGGAAAAATTACGGGCTTTGTTAAAAGACCTGAAAGAGAAGCGGCGGCGGAAGCGGGACAGGAACGATGAGGCTTACTACATGGCCTCCCAATGGACCCTGATGTGGCGGAAGCTGATGCGCCACGGGCTGGCCCGGCTAAGCCTTGTGGTACTGGGGCTGCTTTACTTTATCGCCCTGTTCGGCAATTTTCTTGCCCCCTCCGATCTTGTAGCCTACAACGCCGATACCAAGGACGCGCCGCCTACAAAGCTGCACCTCTTTCACCAGGGCAAATTCACCGGGCCCTTTGTCTACGGTATAAGCGCGGAACGGAACATGGAAACCTTTATGCGGGAATACCGGGAAAACAAGGACGAAACGTACCGCCTCCGTTTCTTCACCCGGGGGCCTGGGTATAAACTGTGGGGGCTCTTTCCCGGCGACCGGCACCTTTTCGGGGTTGAGGAAGGGGGCCATCTCTTTATCTTTGGCACCGATTCCATGGGCCGGGATCTTTTCTCCCGGATGATTCTGGGAAGCCAGATATCGCTGACCATTCCCTTCGCGGGCACCCTGATCAGTTTTGTGCTGGGGATCCTCATCGGTTCCCTGTCCGGCTACTTCGGCGGGCTTTTCGACACCTTTATCCAGCGGGTTATTGAGGTGATATCGTCCTTTCCCACCATTCCCCTGTGGATGGCCCTTTCGGCGGCAATCCCCGCGGATATTCCGGTAGTAAAAATGTACCTTCTCGTTACTATCATTATTTCTTTTATATCCTGGACCGGTCTTGCCCGGGTGGTACGGGGCCGCTTTATCTCCCTCAGGAAAGAGGATTTTGTTACGGCGGCAAAACTTTCCGGCGTGGGAACTTTCACGATAATCCTGCGCCACCTTATCCCCGGTTTTATGAGCTACCTCATCGTAAGCCTGACCCTGGCGATCCCCAATATGATCATCGGCGAAACCTCCATGAGTTTCCTGGGCCTGGGGATCCGTTCCCCAGCGACAAGCTGGGGGGTTCTGCTTCAGGAAGCCCAGGATATTTCAAGTATCGCCACCTTTCCCTGGCGGCTCATCCCCCTCTTCGCGGTTATCCTTACGGTAATGGCTTTTAACTTCCTGGGTGACGGGCTGCGCGACGCGGCTGACCCGTACAAATAAGGAGATGGAAATGGAAAGGCCGGGAGAACGAAAAAAAGTAATAGAGGTAAAGAACCTTGCTGTTTCCATCCCCATGGACGAAGGTTTGCTGACCCCGGTACGGGGCGTCTCCTTTTCCATCCGCGAAAGGGAAGTCCTGGGCATCGTGGGGGAATCGGGCTGCGGGAAGAGTCTTACCAGCAAGGCGATACTAGGTATAAACGACAAGAAGTGCCGGGTAAGCGGGGAGATACTCTTCAGCCAGGAAAAAGGAACACAGGATCTGCTCAAACTGAAATACGGGAGCGAAGAGATCAGGAAAATCCGGGGGAAAAGCGCCTCCATGATATTCCAGGAACCTATGGTGGCGTTCCACCCCATGTATACGATTGGGTCGCAGATCAACGAAAGCTGCCTACTGCACATCACCAGGGATAAGAAGAAGGCAAAGGAAATAACTATTGATACGATGAAGCGGGTCGGCATCGCAAACGCGGAGAAACGTTACGATCAGTATCCCCACGAATTTTCAGGCGGTATGCTGCAGCGGGCTCTTATCGCCATGGCCCTGATCTGCCGTCCTGCGCTGCTGATAGCCGATGAGCCGACAACCGCGCTGGATGTAACCATACAGGCCCAGATACTGGATCTGATGAAAGAACTCCAGGATGAATTCAAAATGGCAATCCTGTTTATCACCCACGACTTGGGGATTATGGCCAAGATGTGCGACAGGCTGGCGGTGATGTACCTGGGAAAGATCGTTGAGGAGGCGCCGGTACGGGAGATCTACAAAAACCCGCGGCATCCCTACACCCAGGGTTTGATAGCGTCGGTACACAAGGTAGGAACCCATACCCAGGAAAAACTCTTCTCGATAGACGGGACGGTTCCCCTGGCGCTGAATATCCCGAAACAGTGCGGTTTTTATGAACGCTGCAAACAGCGGATTGAGGGGAAATGCGACCGGGAAGAGCCTGAAACGGCGGAAACGGGAAACGGGAGCCGGGTTAGTTGTTTCCTGTACGGGGGGAACCATGGCTGATCGGATACTGAGTGTGCAGGGCCTTACAAAAACATTCAACATAAAAAAATTGTCTATCCGGGCCTTAACGGATGTAAGTTTTGATATCCGGAAGGGAGAGACCATAGGTATTGTGGGGGAATCGGGCTGCGGAAAGACAACTTTGGGGCGCTGTATTGTACGGGCTGTTGATGCAAGCTCCGGAAGGGTGCTCTATACCGGGACGGATGGAAAGGAGATAGATTTCCTCACGCTGAAGCCCCGGGAGATGAAGGGGGTACGGAAGGATATACAGATGATCTTCCAGGATCCCTACTCGTCCCTGGACCCCCGGATGACGGTTTTCGACATAATATCGGAGCCCCTGCGGGCGAATTTTCCCCGGATGCCCAGGGTGGAAATTGAAAGGCGGGTAAAAGACGTAGCCGCCAAGACGGGACTCAATACCAGCTACCTTAAACGCTACCCTCACGCCTTCTCGGGGGGGCAGCGGCAGCGCATCGGCATAGCACGGGCCCTGGTGTTGAACCCAAATATCATCGTCTGCGACGAGGCAGTATCGGCGCTGGATGTGTCGATACAGGCGCAGGTAATTAATCTGCTCAAGAGCCTGCAGCGGGAGATGAATTTAACCTACATTTTCATCAGCCACGATCTGTCGGTGGTAGAATACATATCCGATCAGGTAGGGGTGATGTACCTTGGCAAACTGGCGGAATACGCGGACACCCTTGAACTGTACTCCCGGCCCCTGCACCCCTACACGGAAGCCCTGCTCTCGGCGGTTCCCATCGCGGATCCCGACACGGTGATCCGAAGGCTGCCTCTGGGAGGGGAAATCCCGAACCCCGCAAACCCGCCCGCGGGCTGTTACTTCCATCCCCGCTGCGGCTATTGCGCCGGAGTATGCAAGGAGGAAAGCCCTTCCTTTACCGACGCGGGAAACGGCCATTACGTTGCCTGCCACCGGTTTGGAGAATTGAAACTGCGGGGCATCGACTATAGCGGCGACTGAATAGTTACGGACCGACGTTCCCCGGCAAAAAGGCCCCCGGAATTTCCGGGGGCCATCTCTTTCGGAACAGCAACCTTATTTTTTATCTTTTCCGAAATACCAGATCGCCGGGTGGGATACCCCCAGGTTACGGAACTCGTCACACCAAATTCCCTTTTCAAGGAAATTCCTGACATCGTTCTTTACCGCAATCAGGGTCGGCGTGGGCGTAAGGAAACCAATTCCCCAGATATTCTCCTCGTGCAGCTTCAGCATCTGTAAGCCTACCTGGTTGATCTGGCTCTTGGATGTTGCGCCGGACATCTGCCGGTACAGCTCTATCAGCTTTAAGATATCCCCGGAGGGGGTCTCGCCACCCTCGCCGTTGGTGGCAAACCAGGTTCCAAAGGCCCCGTACCATACCGCGAAGTTGTTCCTTGCCGGAACGACGTTATCAGGCCGGAGAGAGATATTAATGGTCCCAAGGGGAACCGTGGGGTTCAGAGCCACATTAATCTTGTTGGCCCTGGTCAACTCCTCCACATAAGACCTGTCCCGCTGCACAAAAGTTGCCTTGATACCGATGTTCTTCAGGTACTTTTCGGTGAGGAGTTCCGCTGCCTTGGCTGCCTCGGAAGAATTGTCATGACTGATAATTTCGAATACCAGGGGGGAACCGTCGGCAAAGGTATAATACCCGTCGGCGCCCATCTTGAGGCCGCAGCTCCGCTCCAGGATGCGCTTTGCCTCCCCGGGGTTGTACTCGGTCCATTTTTCCGACCAGGCCTTGGAATAACCCATCATGCCGGAGCCCGGCGAAGCCTGGCTGGGATTGGACCAGCCGTCGGAAACCAGAGTCGCCATTTCCTTCCGATCCGCGGAAATAGAGATGGCGTGCCGGAATTCCCTGTTCTGGAAAAGGGCGCGGAATTTAGGATTTTCGGAACTCTGGTTGAACTGTAGTTCTCCGGGGCCTGACCAGTTGGAGTTGCTCCAGGTCTGAAGCTTGTAGCCCCCCTGGGACTCGTTCTGCTTGAGGGCGGCGATACTGGTGTAGGGAAGCCCGGGGGCAACGTCAACTTCCCCCGTTATGGTCTTGAGGACTTTCTGGTTAACATCGGCAATACGCACAAAGTGAAGCTGATCGATATAGGGCAACTGCCGGCCTTCCGCGTCGACCTTCCAGTAATAGGGGTTCCGTTCAAAGATCAGCAATTCCGAATCCGGATCGTTGGTGATGATCCAGGGCCGCAGTTGGGGGCGGCCGATGATGTTCCAGTGATAGTAGCCGGTCTGCCGGCTCAGAGCCGCCACATCGGCAAAGCCCATCTCCTTGGCCTTGGCCGCCGCCGCGGCCTCTCCGATAAATTCGGGGAGGAGTTGCTTGTAATAATGGGCCGGGGCGTAGAGCCACTTAACGTCTATGGCCACCAGTTCCAGGAAGTTGGGGCTGGGGTTCTTGAACTTAACCTTGAACTCATGATCGTTCACCTTCTCCATGGTACAGAGAGTCCGTTCCCTGGTGGCAGGATCGGTACTGTAGAAGCAGTTATAAATGGCGTTGCCAAAGGTGCGGGGGAGGATCATCTTTTCATAAAAGAAGATACAGTCATCCGCGGTAAGAGGCTGTCCGTCGGACCACTTTATCCCCTGCCGGAGGTAGATGGTGTATTCGGTGGAATCGGCGTTTACCGAAAAGCCCTTGGCCACATTCGGTTCCACCGTGCCCTCAAGGGTAAAGCGGAACAGGGGTTCCTCGGTGATCATCCCGTAAAACCAATGCTCGCTCCGGCCGTTAAACACAAAGGTAAAGTGATCCCCGTAAGCGCCGGTACCGGGCATGGTTTCCACCATCACATCCTGGGCCGCGGGCAGGCGCCGCTCTAAAGGCGGCAGGGTTCCCGCCGCTACCCGGGCCGCCAGTTTCGGCGCTTCTTTTTGAAGGGCGGCTCCGCTTGACACAGCCGGTCCTGAAGAAACTCCGTCCTGTTTGCCCCCGCCGGCAAACAGGATGCCGGTACAAAGGCCAAAAACGATCAAACCCATCCACACTTGTTTCATTGCGATCTCCTTGCTATTTTCGGGATTCCGGCTGCTTCCCCAAAACCTGCTCTTGGAAAAACCGGCCGGATTTGGAAGCAGAATCAGTATAACACCAGTTTCAAAAAAAAGCATCCGCGGATCGCTTAAATTACGGTTAAAAACGAGGCTTTCCCAAAACCCCGGTTTTTTGGGAAAGCCGCCCTGGGTTTATCGGAACAGTTTTTTTATTGACTCGCCCCGGCCAAGGGCTTCTTCAAGCCGTTCCATAAGGGGGGGCAGTTCATCGGGGCTGTGGATGGTGTAGTCGGGGATCTCGTCCTGTTCCCTGGGTTCGCGGAAATAGCGGGGGGACCAGTCGATCCAGACGGAGACAATACCGAACCTGTTTGCCCCGGGGATATCCCTGCGGAGGTTGTTCCCCACCATGATGACCCGGCCCTTGTCGGCTTCGGAAAGGCCGAGGGCATCCATGGCGGCCCGGAACATGGCCGGATCGGGTTTTGAGGCGCCCAGGGTCTCGGAAATGATCTGGGCGTCGAAACAGTCTTCCAGCTTGTGCTGCCGGTAGACGTTCTCCATGCTTTTTACTTCCGCATCCGCCACCAGGGCGATGCGGTGGCCCTGGCCGCGGATCCGGCGCAGGGCCCGGGCGGCCCCGGGGATTAAGCCGCTTCGGAGTACAATGCCTCCGTCCCACTCCTGGGCGGCTTCATCCACCAGGGTATCCCCGGAATCAATGAAAAGGACCAGCCGTTTCGCTGCGGTCAGATCGTGCCGTCCCAGGTGCTTACCTTTCCGGCCTTTTTTTCCTCTTCGTCAAACCAGCGGGTGGTAACCACTTTGGTTTCGGTGTAGAAACGGTAACCGTCCTTGCCGAGACAGTGGAGATCCCCGAAGAAGGATCGCTTGTGTCCCGCGAAGGGGAACACCCCCACCGGAACCGGGATTCCCACGTTGATCCCGACCATGCCGCCGTCGGTGTGGCGGGCGAATTCCCTGGCGTAGTGGCCGTTCTGGGTAAAGATAACCGAGCCGTTGGCAAAGGGGTTGGCGTTCATCAGCGCAAGCCCTTCCTTGAAGTCTTTAACCCGCTTGATGCAGAGTACCGGCCCGAACACCTCGCTGTCACCCACGGTCATTCCCGGCTTTACCTGATCCAGGATCGTGGGGCCGATGTAGAAGCCTTTCTCGAAGCCCGGCACCCGGCAGTTCCGGCCGTCAAGCAGCAGCTTGGCGCCTTCGTCGATGCCCTTTTGGATCCAGTCCTCCACAAATTTCTTGTGCCCGGCGTTTACCACCGGCCCCATGCCGGTAGACTTGTCGTAGGCCGGGCCGACCTTGATCTGTTTGGCCTTCTCCACTATGGCGGCGACCAGTTTATCGGCGATACTTTCCTGGACTGCCACAACCGGCAGGGCCATGCAGCGCTCGCCGGCGCAGCCGAAAGCGGCGTTGATGATCCCCGCGGCGGTACGCTCGATGGGGGCGTCTTCCAGAACCAAGGCGTGGTTCTTGGCTTCGCAGAGGGCTTGTACCCGCTTTCCGTTTTTGGCCGCCGTCTGGTACACATGGAGCCCCACGGCGGTAGAACCGACAAAGCTTACCCCTTTGATATCCGGGTGTTCAAGGAACAGCTCCGCCTCGTTCCTGGAACAGGTAACGATGTTGATAACCCCGTCGGGAAGTCCGGCTTCCTTGTAAAGCTCCACAATCCGGAGGCAGCTCTGGGGCGTAAAGGTTGCCGCCTTGATAACAATGGTGTTACCGCAGGCTATACAGATGGGCGTCATCCAGCCCATAGGGATCATGGCGGGAAAATTAAAGGGGACGATACCGGCAAAGACCCCCAGGGGCTCCCGGTAAAGGGCCGAATCAAAACCGCTGGAGGCGTCCATAAGGCTTTCCCCCATCATCAGGGAAGGGGCGGCAATAGCCTGTTCCGTGCCCTCTTTGGCCTTAAGCACATCCCCCTGGGCCTCTTCCCAGGCCTTCCCGTTTTCCAGGGCCACCAGGTGGGTTAGCTCGTCCATGTGTTCCACCAGCAGATCCCTCAGCTTGTAGAGGATCTGCACCCGCTTAAGCACCGGCGTTCCCGACCAGGCGGGAAAGGCCGCCTTGGCCGCCCCTATAGCCTCAACCACCTCTTCTTTGGTACAACAGGGAACTTTGGCGATTATCTCGCCGGTACTGGGATTGTAGGCGTCGGTATACTTCTGGGTCTTGGACGCTACAAACTGACCGTTGATAAAGGGTTTTAAAATTTTTGTTTCGCTCATCTTAACATTCCCGCCGGAGTATCTCCAGGCTTATTCTCCTTTCGCATCAGGATTGGTTATCATGATGCCGCGGATAACCGCGACAAGATCCGCGTAGCTCTCAAGGAAGGCAAGCAGGGTCCTCCTGGTAGAGCCGAAATTTTCAAATTCCTCGGGTTTCATGCCGTCTTCGTTGTAAGCCCGGATAAAGTCGGGAAATTTCTTTTCCAGATCCGCAATGATCCTGGGATCTACCGGATCGTCGATACGGTTCTTAACTTCCACATCGGAAGTGTTAAACCGCTGCTGCCAGTCGTAGGTAATGGTCATGGACATATCGCCGCCGATGAATTCGGACCAGTGGAACTGGTTACGGAAAGCGGCGTTGAGAAGCCGGATCCGGTAACCCCGCTCTTTGTAGAGCCGATAGGCCCGTTTCGCCGCGGCGACTCCCGGCCATTCCAGGTAACCCGGATCGATAACGATGCCTTTCTTGGCGCATTGCACTTTAAGCCAGTCGTCCAGGCGGCCCACCATGATGGTGCAGACCGGGCTCATGGAGGAAACATCCTTTCCCTCCTTTTCCCGCCGCTTGAACCCCCGCTCCACCGCTTCGGCAACGGCGATACACTGGGGCACGGTAAAGGACACGGTAGCGTTAACGCTGACCCCCTGATAGCTTAACTCCTCTATCGCCTCTATCCCCGCCTTGGTAACCGGCAGTTTTATGTTGTTGTTGGGATACAGGGTGTTAAAATAAAGGGCCTGTTCCACAATGGCCTTCGCGTTCCGGTAGTACTTGGTGTTTGTCTGAATCGACAGGCGGCCGTTTCTGCCCTTGTTTTTGTCGTATATGGGCTTGAGGAGCTTCGCCGCGTTGACGGTGATCATCTCCATGGTCCGCCAGGCGATAAAATCTTCGTCCGCCGTGGGGTTGTTTTTGATAAGCTCCACAATCTTCGGCCGCCAGGTGTCCAGTTCCTTCTTCAGCACCTGTCCGACGATGGTAGGATTACTGGTCCCCCCAGTAGCGCCGTAAGTAATGGCGTCCGACAATTCGGCTTGGGCGCAGGAATCGTTCCAGAATTCGGTGGGACTCTTCTGCGTCATCTCGTAAAGCGGGCCTTTCGCGTCACTCATTCTGTGCCTCCTCATGGGGCTTTCCCAAAACTTCAGCTTTTGGGAAAGCTGCTTCAAATTTATTAGAAAAAGCGGTCTAAAGCCCGCTTTTCAAGAGCATTTCCCAAAACCAACCGGGTTTTGGGAAATGCTCCAATGTCTGCTATATCTTCGCGGTCTCTTTAATGTACCGCCTTGCTTTGATCGCGTATTCCAGGGGTTTGGCCTTTGCCGGATCCTGCTCCGCCTCGACAACCCACCAGCCTGCGTACCGCGCCTTTTTCAGGGCCTTAAAAACCGGGGCAAAATCCACCGCCCCGTCTCCGGGAACGGTGAAGACCCCTTCTTTAACGGCCCGGAGGAAAGACCACTTTTCCAGCGCGGCCCTTTCCCGGACAGGGGGACGCATATCTTTCAGGTGGACGTGGCCTATCCGATCTATCCACTTGTCCAGGACCGCCAGATGATCCTCCCCGGCAAAAACCAGGTGGCCCGTATCGTAGAGGAGCCCCAGGTATTCAGGGTCCGTGTTTTCCATAAGCCGGTCAATTTCCCCGGCGCTCTGAACCCCCGTCCCCATGTGGTGGTGGTAGGTCAGCTTCATCCCCTTTTCGGCGGCCAGCCTGCCCAGCCGGTTAAGCCCGGAACAGAGGCTGTCCCACTCTTCATCGGTAAAGGAGGGCTTGGCGTCGAATATGGGTTCGTCCAGCCCCTGGATGGAGTGCCCCTGCTCGGCGGCCCCTATCACCCGGGCGCCCACGGCGTAGAGAAAATCCCGGTGCCGGATAAAATCTTCCTCCACTTCCTCGTAGGGTCTGGTGGTAAGGAAGGAGCTGAACCAGGCGTTACAGATGGTAAGCCCCCGCAGGGCCAGGGCCTGGTTAAGGACATCCGGATCCCTGGGGTACTTGTTCCCCACCTCGCTACCCGTGAAACCCGCCAGGGCCATTTCGCTGACGCACTGTTCAAAGGGGATCTCCCCGCCCAATTCGGGCAGATCGTCGTTCGTCCAGCCGATGGGGGCTATGGCCAGCCGGATGTTTTTTCCCGCGCTGTACCTTGACCTTGAAGCGGCTCTCCTGGCGCGCTTTCCGGCCTGCCCGGCCTTCTTTAGGGCAGCCTTCTTTACGGCCGTTTTCAAGCCGGCTTTGGCCGGGACGGCCTTGGTTCTGGCAACTTTGTCCGCCGGTTTCTTTGCCTTTACGGTCTTTTTTACCGGGGCCTTAACCAAACCGGTTTTCTTCGCGGCGGTTTTTTTCGCCCCCGCCTTTTTTTCAGCGGCCTTCGTGCCGTTTTTGGGCGGACGGCCCCTGCCCCTCTTTGGGGGTTCCGATACTTTCGCCATACTCAAACCTCCTAAAATTTTCGCGCCTTGGCGACTTCCGCGGCCATCTTCTTTGCCGCTTCCTCAACTTCGGTGTTGGAAGAAACCTGGGCCGTCCCAACCCGCCACCAGTTTTCATAACCCCCGGTCATGGTCTTGGCCCCTACCTTTACGTCAATTACCACGGCTTTCCGGGAGGCCAGGGCCTGCTTTACCGCCTCCGCCAGTTCGGCGGAGCTGCGGGCCCGCAGGCCCAGAGCGCCCCAGCTTTCGGCGTTCTTGGCGTAGTCCACCTCCACCGGGGCGCCTTCCAGCCGGCCGCTCTTCTCGTCCCGCTGTTTCCATTCGTTTCCGAAGTGGGTAATACCCTGGCTATGTTGAAGGTTGTCGATACAGTGAAAACCGGCGTTGTCCAACACCACAACGATGATCTTCTTCCCTTCCTGGACGGCGGTAAGAAGTTCTGTATGGAGCATAGTATACGCCCCATCCCCTACGATTGTCACCACTTCCCTATCCGGGAACCCTATACGGCAGCCCAGGGCGGCGGCTATCTCGTAGCCCATACAGGAGAACCCGTACTCCATGTGGTAGGTATCCTTAACCCGTACCCGCCATACCCGCTGCATATCACTGGGTATGGAACCGGAACCGGAAACCACGATGGCGTTCTTGGGGAGGAGCCGATCGTTGAGCTCCCCCAGGACACGGGCCTGGGAAAGAAGAGGCTTTCCGTCCTCCCCGGGGGGAATCTCCTCGCCGTAGAGCCGATCCACCTCCCGGTCCCACTCGTCCTTGACTTCCTTGATCCGGCCGCCCCAGGCGGAGCGGTAGCCCGCGGCCTCCTTGACCAGGGCCGCCAGGGTGAGTTTCGCGTCGGCGATGAGGGGCTCGGCGTTCATCTTGTAGGCATCGAAGGACGCGACATTGATCCCCAGTATCCGGCAGGCGGGGTTCTGGAAGAGCCACTTGGAACAGGTGGTAAAATCCCCCAGCCGGGTTCCCGCCGCGATAACAAGATCCGCCTCCTTGGCCAGGCGGTTGGAAGCCAGGCTCCCGGTATTGCCGATTCCCGAAAGGTTGTAGGGGTTGTCCCAGGGGACGATCCCCTTGCCCGCCTGGGTCTCCCCAAAGGGGATGTGGAAGGTTTCGCAGAATGTTTCCAGTTCCTTCCCCGCGTCGGAGAACCTGAGCCCGCCGCCAGAGATAAGGAGCGGCTTTTTCGCCGCCTTGAGCATTTCAACGGCCCTTTCAATCTGGCCTTTGGTAGGGATGCGCCGCTCGATGTGGTGGACCCGCTTGGCCAGAAATTCCTCGGGGTAATCGTAAACCTCCCCCTGCACATCCTGGGGAAGGGCCACAGTTACCGCCCCGGTTTCCGCGGGATCGGTCAGTACCCGGAAGGCGTTGATCAGGGCGCTCATAAGCTGCTCGGGCCGGTTAACCCGGTCCCAGTAACGGCTTACCGCCCGGAAAGCGTCGCTGGCGGTATTGGTGTAGTCATGGGGGATCTCCACCTGCTGGAGTACCGGATCGGGCTGGCGGCAGGCAAAGGCGTCGCCGGGGAGGAAAAGCACGGGTATCCGGTTTACCGTGGCGGTTCCGGCGGCGGTAACCATATTAAGCGCCCCCGGCCCGATGGAGCTGCACACCCCCATCATCCGGAGCCGGTTGTTCTGCTTGGCGTAACCCATGGCGGCGTGGGCGCCGCCCTGCTCGTTCTTGGCCTGGAAAAACCTGAGCCCGTGATCCTTCGCCGCCAGGGCTTCCCCCAGGCCGACCACCACGCCGTGGCCGAAGATGCCGAAGACCCCGGTAACGAATTTAATTTCCGCGCCGTCCCGCTCAACGTACTGGTTATCCAAAAAACGTACCAGGGCCTGTCCCACGGTAAGACGCACTGTATTTCCCATATCTTCCTGCTCCTTGATTTAGTGTGTATCCATAATGTGTCTTATTATGGACAGGGTACCAGCTTAGCGTTTCGGCTGCCAGATCCTGTCTTCCGGCCCGGTAACCCACTGGTGATCTTCCGCCACGTACTGTTTCCCGTAGTGGTTTCCCTCGATATGGCGGATGACCCAGAGGTACCACATGGCGTAACCCGGCGCCGTTACCTGGGGGTGATCCTCCCCGTCCTTAATGTAGATCGTGTCCCGGTCTTTGATAATGTACGGGGTGTTCCCAATGGCGGTAAGGCCGAAGCCCTGGGAGGGCAGGAAACGGTAGTGGTATATCTCCGGTTGGGGGTGATGGTGGGGGGGATAGCTTGACCATTTTCCGGGAAGGCCGATCACTTCCCCGATAACCAGGTTGGATTCGGGCCGGTTGGTGTCGTCGAAAATGGTCCGGACGATACGGGTGGAAGTTTCCCGCATGGTTCCCTCCCCCCGGAATTCGCTGCGGCACTCCCCGGGGGTGTAGAGCCGGGATCTGATGGGCCGGGGATTGTCGGTGGCGCAGCGATAAAACTCGCAGCCCCCCTTCCCGGCCTTGATGGTCACCGGGCAGCCCGAGGGAACCGAGAGGCACCAGGGGGAATGATCAAACAGATCGGGCCGGGAAATTTCCGCCGACTGCCCCTCCCAGGAAACAAGCGCGGCGCCTCCGCTTAAAAGCCATATCCGTTCATCCACGGCGGAGGCGTCTTCGTAACACTCCCCCTCGTCCAGTTTCAGCACCCCGAAATCCATAAGCATTTCCGCCCCCGCCCCGGCGCGATCCGAAAGGGGGGTGTATCCCCGGATAAAGGGAATCCGGTGGCGTATCTGCATAGTTACCTCCTCATAACAGGCTGGCAGCTGCAAGGCTGCCGGTTTGCCCTACTTGACTTCTTCAAGTTTAACCGGCCGCTGTTCCTTGAGAGATTTGGAAGCCGCCAGGGCCACGTACAGATCTTCAAGGCCGTCGGTCCCGCTAACCGGAACCGGTTTGTTCCGGGTAACCGCCTCAACAAAACTTTCCATCTCGTCGATAAAAGCCTGTTTGTAACGCTCCAGGAAGAAGTACAGGGGCTTGTCTCCGGTAACCCCTTTTTCGTTGTACAGCACCGTGGTGCTGGGGCTGTCGTTTTGGGCCACCGCGGCCCCTTTAGAACCAAACACCTCTACCCGCTGATCGTAACCGTAAACCGCCTTGCGGGAATTGTCGATGACGCCTATGGCGCCGTTGGCGAACTTCAGGGTTACTATGGCGGTATCCACATCCCCGGCCTTGCCGATTTCGGGATCGATCAGGACCGATCCCGAGGCGTACACTTCCGTAACCTCGCTTCCCGCCTGAAACCGGGCCATGTCGAAGTCGTGGATCATCATATCAATAAAGATACCCCCGGAGACCGCCACGTAGGCGGGAGGAGGAGGAGCGGGATCCCGGGAGGTTATCTTTACCACATGAACCTGCCCTATTTCCCCGGCCAGGGTAAGATCCCTTACCCGTTTGAAGTTATGGTCAAAGCGGCGGTTAAACCCTACCTGTAACTGTACGCCCGCTTTTTTTACCGCTTCCAGGGCCGCTTTTACCTTGGGAACCGAAAGGTCGATGGGTTTTTCGCAAAAGATATGCTTCCCCGCCTGGGCGGCGGCGATGACGTAATCCGCGTGGGTATCGGTGGAACTACAGATAACAATCGCGCCGATGGAAGGATCCTTCAGCAGTTCCCCAGGGTCTTTGGTTACCTTTCCCGCTCCCAGGGATCCGGCAAACGCTTCGCCTTCCGGGTTCAGGAACAGATCCGCCACCCCCGCAAGCTCCGCCCCGCCCACAAAGTGGGCAATATTCCCGGCGTGGATCTTGCCGATCCTGCCGATCCCGATAATCCCGACCTTTAACCTGTCCGCCATAAGGACCTCCTCATATCAACTCAAAACATCAGAATCTCAACAGTTCACCGCTTTCAAAGGCTTCTTTGCATTTGTAGGCTATTTCAGAAACCCTGGTTCCGTCGTAGACCGATACGGCAGGCTTCCGGCCCGATATAATACAGTCCACAAATTCCTGGACCTCCCTGACGTAGGCGGTATCAAAACGTTCAAGAAAATTTTCGCTGCATTCCTTCCTGACGCCCTGATGATCCAGAATTTCCACCAGGTTTTTTTGGGGAACATGGGCAACCCGCAGAATACCCCTGGTACCGATGATCTCCGTCTCTACATTATACCCATGGGGGGCTGTACGTCCAGCGAATAAATACACCATGGTTTCATTTTTGAATTTCATCAGGCAGGAAACATTGTCCCCGTCCTTGTA
>JAISWN010000283.1 GCA_031271075.1 Treponema sp. | reverse complement strand
TCCCGGTCGTATACCACAATGTTATACCCCGTGTAATCCTGGCGGCCCAATTCATCGGCCTCCACCAGGATAATGCGCCCGTCACTACCGGCGGCCCACATGGCTACATTCCTCCCGGTTCCGCCGACAAGCCCTTCGCGGACGGTCCTTGCGGGATCACTCACATCAACTATTTTCACGCGGTACCCGTCCATGCCGTTCCTGTCGATATAGCCGAATTTGCTCCGGTCTACCCGTAAAATGCTGGCGCTGGAAAGGCCGTCAATATCCTCCCATCCCCCTGTCCGTGCGCGAAGGGCCGTTCCGCCTGCCGTGCCGGGCGCATTGGCTCCGGCAAGACTTGAGGCGGGAGCCGCAGCGCCTTCCCCGCTCCCACCGGCAAAGGCGGAAACTACGGCACAAAGGGCCAGAGCAAAAATCATCAGTGTTTTCTTTGTCATTATATCCTCCAATAAAATTAGTTAGTGTCTGTCCACAAAGTCGGTTACTTTGCGGACAGGCCTTGCATTTTCTCGCCTAAAGGCTGCGAAAATGCGAATTTCAAGGTAGTCTGTCCATAATGTGTCTACATTATGGACAGACTCTATTTACTCCCGCTTCTGGGATTTTACCATATTGAGGACTTTTTTGGCAATATCATTAAGGATCTTTACAGGATAAACGCATAGGAATTCTTAACCACGGACCAGACGGACCCTCACGGACTTTTGGTTTGAAATTCAGATCTTTTGTCCGTGGTTTTCCTCTTTTCCATTTCTATGCGTTTATCCTGGCGGACACGCCTGACACCTTGCCCTGTCCCCCGGCCTTTGCTACACTTTGGGGTATCATGCTGGACTACCGTTTTATTGTCGATAACCTTGAATCGGTGAAGAAAAACATTGCCGACCGCTATATGAAGGCCGACGCGGACGCGGTGGCGCGTCTCTTTAACCGCCGGACGGAGCTTACCACCAAATTGCAGGCCCTCCAGCAGCAGCGTAACGCCAACGCCGCCGCCATGAAGGGGAAGCTGGATCCCGAAAGGCGGAATTCCCTGATAGAAGAGGGGAAGAAGCTGAAAGAGGACATTGCCGCGCTGGAGCGGGATCTTGCCGCCGCGGAACGCGACATGGAGGCCGAGGCCCGCCGGATTCCCAACATGGCCCACCCGGACGCCCCGGTAGGGAAGGAAGACAAGGACAACCTGGAGGTTAAGCGGGTGGGGAAACCGGCGGTATTCGATTTTGTCCCCGCGGACCACGTCAAACTGGGGCAGGATCTGGACATTATCGACTTTGATTCGGGAACCAAGGTTTCAGGCACCAAGTTCTACTACCTCAAAAACGAAGGGGTGTTTCTGGAACTCGGCCTGGTACGTTACGCCCTGGACATTTTGCGGAAACGGGGTTTTACCCCCTTCATTACCCCCGATGTGGCCAGGGAGGAGATCCTGGAAGGTATCGGCTTTAACCCCCGGGGGGAGGAGTCCAACGTGTACAGCCTGGAAGGGGAGGATTCCTGCCTGGTGGGGACGGCCGAGATCACCCTGGGGGGCTACTACTCGGGCATGATCCTTCCCCGGGAAAAACTGCCCCTCCGTATGGCGGGGCTTTCCCACTGTTTCCGCCGGGAGGCCGGGGCCGCGGGGCAGTTCAGCAAGGGGCTCTACCGGGTACACCAGTTCACCAAGCTGGAGATGTTCGTGTACTGCCTGCCCGATGAATCGGGGATGTTCCACGAGGAACTGCGCGCCGTGGAGGAGGACATCTTTTCCGGCCTGGAGATCCCCTTCCGGGTGGTGGACACCTGTACCGGCGATCTGGGGGCTCCGGCCTACCGCAAATGGGATCTGGAAGCCTGGATGCCCGGGCGGGCTAACCCGCCTTCGCCCACGGGAGGCGAATGGGGGGAGGTTACCTCCACCTCCAACTGCACCGATTACCAGGCCCGGAGGCTCAATATCCGCTATAAAAACGCGGACGGGAAGACCCGCTTTGTCCACATGCTCAACGGAACGGCCATCGCCGTTTCCCGGGCCATCATCGCGGTGCTGGAAAATTTCCAGCAGGCCGACGGCAGCGTCAGGCTGCCCTCCGCCCTGATCCCCTACTGCGGTTTTGAGACCATACGAAAAAAGAACTAAGCGGGGAGCATTTCCCAAAGATCGAGGGTAACGAATGCGGGGTATGCTATTCCCTTAACTTGTGGGAGTCTCCTCCGTCTTATCGTCTTTACCCTTTCTTCGCCTTTGAGTAGAGATCCACCGCGACTGCCGCGAGGAGGACAAAGCCTTTGATCGCCTGCTGCCAGCCGGTCCCTCGGCACGAATAAAGGCTATTTAACAATTAAAAATTCTTTTAACCTATAGGCTATGGGTATGGCTGATATGCGGGCGGCGGTCCTTTTTGATACTGGGGGTGAAAAAGAACCGCCGGGAAAGACCCCTGCCTCTGCCGGGCCTCTTGCCGCCGGGGTCCGCGATGCCCTGCTGTCGGGGGGGTTTACCGTAAGGCTCCGGGGGTTCAGCGCCATCGATCGTTACCTGGGCCGGGATTCCCTGCCCTTTGTCTTTCTGGAAACGGATGCCGCCCTGTCCGACCTGGCCCGCCTTTTTGAGGGGCTCCGTTTCCCTGGCGCGGCCCTGGCGGACGCGGCGGTGGAACAGGAGGGGCGGGATTATTTTTTCCACTGCCTGGACCGGGACAGCCGGGACGACCGGGATTTCGCCTGTAAACTGCTCCGCTTTACCCAGGACTGGAAGACCGGGCGCTTTTACGATCCCGTGGGATTTTACCCCTTCCTCCGCCGGCTTCGGGACGGGGAAAAGGCGGGTGAAAAAACGCCGGTTCCGCCCTGGTGGGAAGGCTTTGATCAGGCGGAGAACCGGCTCCAGGCCCTCATGGAAGGGGCGCTGATCCTTGCCCGCTACTGCTCCGGTGACGAAGATTCCCCCTCCTCCTGCCCAAAAAGCCGGGAAATCGGGGAACTTGCCGCGGCCGCCGGAAAACTTCCCCCCGCGCCTTCCCCGGGCGCGGAAGAATTACGGGTACTCCTTACCGCCTTGCTGGACTCCCCCCGGCCCGCCCTTGGTCTTGAACTTCTCAAGGCCTCAGGCTTCATCGGCGAATTCTGGCCGGAACTGGCGATCCTTGACGATGTGGATCACTCCAAGGAATTCCACCCGGAAGGCAACGTGTGGAGGCACACCATGGAAACCTTCCGCTACCGCAAACCCGCCGCCGGGAGTCCGGCCGCTTACGAAACCCGCCTTTCCCTTGCCCTGCTGCTTCACGACGCGGGGAAACCCCTGGCCGCCTCTTCGGGGAACCACCGCTTCGAGGCCCACGCCGAACTGGGCGCCCAGCAGGCCCGGCGCTTCCTGGATCGCCTCGGTTTCAGCGCGGCCCTTGTCCGGGACGTGGCCTGGCTGGTAAGGAACCACATGCTCCCGGCCGCCCTGCCCCGGCTGCCCCTGAGCCGCACCCGGGAGATCATGGAATCCCCCCTCTTCCCCCTCCTGATGGAACTCTACCGCTGCGACGAGTCCTCTTCGTTCAAAGGGCTGGACGGCTACTACGAAAGCAGCGCCGCGTACCATGCCTATCTGAAACACCGCCGTAACCCCTACCGGACCGCGGAAGGCAGAAAGATCAGCCGCCGGGAACTCTTAAACCGGTAGAGATACTGCTAAAAAAATTAATATAAGCAGAAAGATTGAAAAAAAATACAAATCAACCAACCCCGCAGTAAACTGGTCAGAGGCTTTCCAAACTCCGCGCATAGATGTATATATTTTCATACGCCATCGTTCAAGATCATTTCCCGCCCGGAAACAGAAACTTTCTCCGTTTATAACACTTGTTTAGGCGGGCCGAATAGTTGTACACTAAAACCAGCAGGCGGCTTTATAATGAAAATACTTAAAAAATTCATAGATAAATACATATTTTCCGACGAACTTTCCCTTAACGCCAGAATGATAAACATGATATGCCTTGTGGGTATGACAGCCGCCCTGGTGACGACAATCTCCCGGATCGCCATGGGCTTTGGCATCTCCCTTATCCTCATCATGCTCGGTATTGTTTTTCTGGTCGGCGTTTTAATGCTTATCTGCAACCGTTTACACCACTACAATCTTGGAACATGGATCATCCTGCTGGTACTTTGCAACGTCCTCTTCCCCGCGGCCTTCTTCTCCCTCGGCGGGGTGGAGGGCGGCATGACGGCTTTTTTTGTGCTGTCCATCGTTGTCATCGTTCTCCTTTCCCGGGGAAAGGCGAGGGTAGTGTTCCTCATTACCCATATCATTCTGATTGTCGCTTGTTATTATGCCGGTTTTAAATTCCCCGATCTTATCGACAAGATGAGTCCGGTACATCTGGTTATGGATAACGTTCTCTCCTTCCTTGTCTCCGGGTTTTTCATCGGCGCAGTTATCCTGTTTCAGAGCAGGATATACCTGCTGGAAAAAAACAAGGCGGATAAGGCGGGCGCCTTGCTTGCCCGGCGGGACAAGCTGCTCCAGGTGGTCAACAACGCCGCGGCGCTGCTCCTTTCGTCAGAAGCGGATCAGTTCGATTATGTTATGGGACAGAGCATGGGAATGATGGCCCGGGATCTTACTGTTGGACGCATAAAGATCTGGCGGAATTTTTGGAAGGACGATCTCTTATGTTATACCCTGATCTGCTCGTGGGCCGCGGACAAAGGGCTCAGCTACAAGGATCCGGGAAACATACAGGAATTTTCTTACTGGGAAAGCCTTCCCCGGTGGGAAGATGTTCTTTCCAGGGGGGAGTGCATCAACGGGCCTCTCAGATCCATGGACAGCGCTGAGCAAACCCGGTTCAGGAGTTACGATATCTGTTCCCTTTTGGTCATTCCCGTTTTTCTGCAGAACGCTTTTTGGGGTTTTGTCAGCTTTGACGATTCCCGCAGCGAACGGTTTTTTTCCGGCGACGAGATAAGCATACTCCGTTCAGGCAGCCTCCTCCTGGCCAACGCCCTGGTGCGGAACGAAGAAATACAAAGCCTGGTTCAAGCCCGAGAAGGCGCCCTTGCGGGAACCAGGGCAAAAAGCGAGTTCCTTGCCAACATGAGCCACGAGATCCGCACCCCCATGAACGCCATAATTGGTATGACCGCTATCGCGAAATCCTCAGGCGACATTGAGCGGAAGAATGCCTGCCTCGCGAAAATTGAAAACGCCTCCAGCCACCTCCTGGGGGTTATCAACGATGTTCTCGACATGTCGAAAATTGAAGCCAACAAACTTGAGCTTTCGTACATCAGTTTCGATTTTGAAAAGATGCTTCAACGGGTTGCCAATGTCATCAATTTCCGGGTCGATGAAAAGAAGCAGAATTTTTCTGTCCACATAGACCGGCGTATACCCCGCTTTCTTATCGGCGACGATCAGCGGCTGGCCCAGGTTATCACCAACCTTCTAAGCAACTCGGTAAAGTTCACCCCCGAAGAAGGTTCAATAAGACTTAAGACCCAATTCCTAAAGGAAGTCGGCGGGGTATGCACTATACAAATCGAGGTAGCCGATACGGGGATAGGGATCGGCCCGGAGCAGCAGGCACGCCTGTTTACCTCGTTTGAGCAGGCGGACAGCAATACTTCCCGGAAATTCGGCGGCACCGGGCTGGGGCTTGCCATTTCCAAACGTATCGTCGAAATGATGGGCGGAGAAATATGGCTGGAATCGGAAACAGACAAGGGATCTACCTTTGCATTTACCATCCAGGCCAAAGAGGATACGGAAATACGGGACAGCCTTTCGGGAAGCGGGCTGGCCTGGGAAAACATGCGTATCCTCGTGGTGGATGACGATCCGTATATCCGGGAATATTTTTCCGATATGGCGCAGCAGTTGAACTTTACCTGTGATACTGTTTCAGGCGGCCAGGATGCGATTGCCAAAATAGAAAAAGACGGCCCCTACGATATCTATTTTATAGACTGGAAGATGCCGGGAATAAACGGCATAGAAACAACCCGCATGATAAAGAAACTGTCAAGCGATCAAAACGGCGGAGCGCAGAAATCGGTAGTAATCATGATATCCGCCACCGAGTGGAACACGATTGAGCAGGAGGCCAGAGAGGCAGGGGTGGACAAATTCCTGTCCAAGCCGCTGTTCCCATCGTATATCATCGACACGATTAATAAATGCCTGGGCTTGAACAGTATCCTTGTGACGGAAGAAAGCACCCGAAAGAAAGAGGACAGCTTTGAGGGACACAGTATACTGCTGGCGGAGGACGTGGATATTAACCGGGAGATTGTCCAGGCCCTTCTGGAGCCGACTATGCTTTCAATAGATTGCGCCGAAAACGGCGTAGAAGCGGTGCGGCTCTTTGAGAAAAACCCGGACAAGTACGAAATGGTCTTTATGGATGTTCAGATGCCGGAAATGGACGGCTACGAAGCGACCCGCCGGATCCGGGAACTTGAGTGGAGGAGAAATACCAGGAAGACGATTCCCATTATCGCCATGACCGCCAATGTTTTCCGGGAGGATATTGAAAAATGCCTTGACGCCGGAATGAACGGCCATGTGGGAAAACCGCTGAACTTTGGGGATGTAATGGACAAACTCCGCCGCTACCTGCGCTGATCCGGAGTTGTAACCGGGCGGGGAAGGCGCTTGAAGTCATGTATAAGGTCCTTGTACTTTCTTTCAAAATGGCCTGCTACCATGTCAGCAAGGAACTCCCGGATTTTCCGTTATCCCGGCGCCGCTTTTCGGTTTTGCCGCCGCAACGCCGGGTTCCCTCACTTAGCGCCCGGTGTCGCCCCTCCCTGCCGTAAATGTCCATGAACGATAACGGCCCTTGCAAAAGATACCCCTAAGTTCACGGATCATCTCTTCCGGCGTTTCCCTGGCCGGCGGCTCAGCCTTTTTACCACGGCGTTTTCCGTGGCCTTCCCCGCTATGGTTTCCTGCCCCGCAAGGCAGCTCCGGCGGCCGCACATGGCAGCGGTCATTGTCCGAAAACTTAAGCTTTTCCATAACAAACTCCCGGAGTCCGCCAAAACGGACTCCTTTACCAAAAGATTTGGGCAGATCACTCCCGCCCATCAACTTTTTGGCTTTCAAGTCTGTTATAGATTACCAGTTCGGCATACGGCTATTATGATACAAGTCGAAATATTATGCAAGGTATACGTCGGAGGAATCTTGCTTTATTCGTGCCGTGCCGTGCCGTCAAAGTCCGCTGTATTTTCCGCCGTACCTTAAAGTTATGTCCTGGTGAAAGCCGCGTTCACCGTGCTTAAATCCCGAAATTTGATGACTGGCACCTGTACTGCCGGGCAATACTGAAAACCGTGTCCCTTACAGACTTTTCCACGGCCAGGGCCATGTCGTTTGAAAATTGGCTTATATACGCTTCGATGTCGGGGCCGCTGTCTTCGGGTTTGAAAAATTCAAAGATCTCCACCCCAAGGGCCTCGGCAAGGTTCTGCAGGGTTTCCGGGTAGGGCCACTTGCGGCAGCGTTCTATCTCGCTGAGGAAATTCATCGAGAT
>JAISWN010000282.1 GCA_031271075.1 Treponema sp. | reverse complement strand
GCCCGGTCGTCCCGGACACTGAGCCGCACCGCGCTTTCCTGTACCGCCGTCTCCGCGTTGATCCCCGAAAGCCGGTAGCGGCGGCTGCCCCCGGCCTTAACCAACTGCCCGGTGATCACATAGGGCGCGCCCAGAAATTTGCCGATGGACACGGCGGTCTCCTCGCTCACATCCCCGGACATCTGGAAGTTCAGTTCCTTGTACGCAAACGCCAGGTTCCGGCGGTCCGCCACTTCAAGGCCGCCGTCCACCAGGGCCCCGGTCAGCTCGTCCATGATATACTCGGAGAGGTTCCCCTGCTCCGAGGCAAAACCAACGATTGCCACACGGGTTCCGGCGGGCAGTTCCGCTGCCAGCTCCGTCGCGGACTGCTCTATGGCTTCCTCAAGGGAAAGGCCGTCCCCGCTTCCGGTAGTGGCGCATGACAAGAGGGTGGCAGCGGCGATTATCGCGCATAGTACAGATATATGGTTTTTCATGGATTACCCTTTAGCCCCCCGCTCCATAGAGTCATCTACCGCCTGTACTTCTTTCTCAACTATTTCGTCATAGTTCATCTGAATCCTCCGCGGGCAAGCAGTATCACAATATATCCATAAATCGCCGCTTCTTTCTTTAAAATATACCCTGCCAAGTAACAAGTAACAATGAGCCGCCGCCAGGCAACAAGTCCCGCTATTACGCATTATAATCACTCCCACCGCCCCGCACTCACCCTCGCCCGCTTGCTTACCACGCCGGATCAAACGCCTTGCACCGCCCTGTGCGGAGCGCCTGCATCGTATTGTGCAGAGTGTCTGCACCGTACTGTGCGGGCGGAGTTCCCCCGCAACGCCCCGGTCCTATGCTTTCAAGCCTGAGTCTACAGGTTTTGCGGAAATTCGCGCCGAAAAAAAGAATCGCCCCCGCAGCTTGATTTGGCAAGGCCGAAAGCGTATAATAGGCCTTAACTGGAGGCGTGTATGTATGCGGTAAAAACTCTTTACGACGGGGTTGGAAATGTGAAAATTGATCCGGCAAATGTTTCGATAAAAACTCCTTATGGTAATTGTTACCTTTGTTGAACCGGCGCAAAAGCACGATGAATCAAAAACCGGCGTCAGGCGTTGCAAGAAAGAGTTCTAGAATTATGCTACAACTGAATAGTTACGATTCTTGGAGGCAACTACTATGAAAAAGATATTTACCAAAGGCACAATCATTCTCTTTCAGGGGGACTCGGTTACCGATTGTCACCGGGTACGGGAAGACGAAAACAGCCTGGGCGAAGGCTACCCGGCGAAAATTGCCGGGCTCTGGGAGGCCCTGTTTCCCGAATCGGGCGTACGCTTCATAAACCGGGGGATTTCGGGGAACCGTACCGGGGATCTGCTGGATCGGTATCGGAACGACTTTGCCGCCTTAAAGCCTGATCTGATCTCCATCCTTATCGGGATCAACGACACCTGGCGGCGCTACGACCGGAACGATCCTACCACCACCGAAAAGTTTGAACAGAACTACCGCCGCCTTTTAGAGAACCTGAAGCGGGATCTGCCCTCCGCCTCCATTGTCCTTATGGAGCCCTTCCTCCTGGATACGGACCCCGCCAAGCGGCTTTGGCGGGAGGATCTGGATCCCAAGATCCAAGCGGTAAGAAATCTGGCCAGGGAATTTGCCGGTGTTTTCATCCCCCTGGACGGGATCCTTGCCTCTTACGCGGTAGCGGGCATAAAAGACCCGGAACTGTCCGCCGACGGGGTTCATCCCAGCCCCCAGGGACACGGCGTTATCGCCGGCGAATGGCTTAAAGCCCTGGGAGTTCTCTAAATATTAGACGCGGAAAGATGAGGTAATTATGGGAGCGGTACTTTATACTATCGTTGTTTTTCCCCTTGTTCAAATCATAGAACTATGCTATTTGTTTGTATACCGGATCTTCAGTAACCCGGTAATTGCCCTCTTTGGGGTCAGCCTAGCGGTAAGCGTCCTTACCCTGCCCCTTTACTTCCGCGCTGAAAAATGGCAGCAGGCCGAGCGGGAAGCGCAGAAACGCCTGGCGCCGAAAGTCGCGAAGATAAAAGCCGTGTTTTCAGGCGACCTGCGGTACATGGTCCTTTCGGCGTATTACCGCCAGAATCACTACCATCCGGTTTACGCCATGAGGAACACCTTTAGCCTGCTTATTCAAATCCCCTTTTTTATCGCCGCCTATTCCTACCTTTCCCGTCTGGAGGTGTTACAGGGATCGTCTTTTCTTTTTATTCGTGATCTAGGCGCCCCCGATGCCCTTCTTCCGGCAGGCGCGGGAACTGCCGCGATAAATATTCTTCCCATCGCAATGACCGCGATCAACTGTATTTCCGGCGCGATATACACCAGGGGTCTCGCCGCAAAAGACAAAATTCAGATCTATGGCACGGCTTTAGTCTTTTTGGCGTTGCTTTACAACTCGCCTTCAGGATTGGCGCTGTATTGGACCATGAACAATATTTTCTCTCTTCTAAAAAATATACTGGTAAAGTCAAAGCATACGAAACGATATGTATACGGGATTCTTTTTGCCGGAACGGTTTTTCTTGATATATACGTACTGTTTTTTCACCATGGATACCTGCCGAAACGTTTGTTTACCATTGCTGTCTTTTCATCTGTCTTCCTTGTTCCCCTGTTCACAAAATTACTGTCTTTGGCGGCGCGGAAATTTGACAAAAAATTACAGCGTCTGACAGGGGAGGTAATGTCAGAAAATACCCGCGGTTATATTTTGACATTGGCAATTCTATTCCTCATTGCCGGCTTGGTAATTCCCGGATCTCTTATCGCCTCCGCCGTGGAAGAGTTTTCTTTCATTGAATCCTACACTTCGTCTTTCCCGTTTATCCTTCATACCCTGCTGCAAGCCGCGGGAATATTTCTGTTCTGGCCCATTTGTATTTATCTACTTTTCCCCTGCGGCACACGGCGGGTATTATCCCTATTCATGACCGTGCTGTCCTTTGGGGCGTTTTTCAATGTATTTCTTGCCAACGAGAATTTCGGGTTTCTTACCAACACGCTTGTTTTCTCCGAGCCGAAATCCTTCGCCGCCGGCAGCAAGGGGGCGTATCTTGCCAATCTGGCGATTCTTTCCGCATCAACAGCGCTTGTTCTATACCTGATATTTAAAAAAAAGAAAGCGCTGCTGTTTTCGTTTCGTATCATTGTCCTGGCGTCCCTTTTTTGTTATGGAATTCTGAATATTATAAAAATTCAGGATAGATATGCGGCGCTTCAGGATTGGCGGGAAGACGATAATACCGGAGTGGGAACCGCCTGCTACACACTGTCAAAAACCGGAAAGAATGTGGTGCTTATAATGCTTGACGCCGCGGTTTCCGGCTATGTGCCTTACATTTTCGAGGAAAGGCCGGAACTTGCTTCCGCTTTTTTGGGTTTCACCTGGTACCCTAATTGCGTATCTTTTGCCGGTCATACCCTTGTGGGAGCGCCGCCGATTTATGGGGGCTATGAGTATACGCCGGAAGAAATTAACCGCCGGGATTCTGTTCCCCTTGCCGAAAAGCACAAAGAAGCTTATCTGCTCCTGCCCCGCATCTTTTCAGAGGCCGGTTATTCAGTAACCGTAACCGACCCTCCTTTCGATAATTTCCGGATGTCAAATTTAGGCATCTTTGCCGGTTATCCTCAAATCCACGCGAAGAACGTTGCCAAAAAATACGGCTCCTATTGGCTGAATACCCGTCCGGGCATGAGAATACAAGGGGTCAATATCGCCGGTTTACTGCGCAATAATTTAATTCGTTTTTCAATCTTTAAGATGGCGCCGCTTCCGGTCAGATCTTTCATTTATGATGACGGTGACTGGCTTACTACGGCGCACCTGCGCGGCGGAAACAGTCCGAAAGACGGATTAACCGGCACCATCATCAGTGATTATGCGTTCATGGATTTGCTGCCGGAACTTACCGCGTTTACCGGGGCCGGGAATACCTATACCGCGATTTATTCCAGCCTTCCGCATTCTTCCGCATTCTTACAGGCTCCCGATTATATTCCTTCCGGCAATATTACCGGTTATGGGAAGGGGCCTTTGGCCGCTGACAGCCGCTATCACGTGAACATTGCATCTTTCCTGCTGCTGGAAAAATTCTTCCGGTTTTTAAAAGACGAGGGCGTATATGATAATTCACGGATCATCCTTGTTTCCGATCACGGGCGCGGGCACAGTAATTATAACGGCAACATAGCATTGCCCGATGGTTCGCATTTACAATCCTACCATTCCCTGTTAATGGTCAAGGATTTCAACGCTTCGGGAACTCTTGAAACCGGCAATTCTTTTATGACCAATGGGGATACGATCTTCTTTGCGCTTAAAGACATTGTAGAAGATCCGGTGAATCCCTTTACCAATCAGCCCTTACAAGCCAGAAAATCCGGCGGGGTTAATATCACGACGATAGGCGCGCTGAGCAGCTACCAGCATACTAAATACAAATATAGTATCGGCAAAGACCAGTGGCTGCGCGTCAGCGGCAATATTTTCGACCCCGCAAACTGGAAAAAAGTAGAACCGTGATATTGGCTTGCCCGCCCGCCGCCGGTTTCGGCGGATGAAGAGCGGATCCACCCGGGGTCCTACCGGCGCCGGCAAGTGGCGGGAAGCCTGAGGAACTCACCCTTAACCCAGGGATCTCCAGTAGGCAAGATCCTCTTTGACCAGGGCATAGGCCTCTTCCCCTTCCAGGGGTTTATCAAGGCCGCTGTACTCGGCGGTAAGGCATACGGGGCCGGAGTAGTTCCGTTTCTTCAGCTCTTCCGCGGCGTGTTTCCAGGAAAGAGCCCCGTGCCGTGCGCCAACCCAAACGGTTTTCCATTCCGCCTCGGCCGCGGTGGCATAGTTTGCCCGCCGGCGGTAACCGCTTTTTATGTTCACCATGATAAGGTGGGACGCCGCGATATCCAGGGCGAATTCGGTAATCTCCCCGCAAATGGCGCAGTGGGCAAGATCCAGTACCGCCCCCACCGCCTCTTTGGGGAAACGGCTTACGAAACGCATCAGGCCGGCGGCGCTGCAGCCGAGGAAATTGCCGAAGTGATTCTGCACCCCCAGGGTAACGCCGCTTTCCTTGAGCGCCGGGAGGAGATCGGAAACCTGGCGGTAGTAGGCTTCTTCCTGCTCAAGGTAGTTTTTCTTCGGGTCCGCGCCCAGCATGACCCTTAAAATTTTTATGCCCCTCTGTCCCAGGGCTTTGATAAGATCCTCCTCAATAGCTCCCGCGACACTCTCGATAGAGACATTTTTTCCCCCAAGGACGGCAGCCGCTTTGGACAGGGTTTCCCGGTAATTTTCGGGATTAACCTGGTAACCGTCCCGCACCGGCATCTCTATGCCCTGGAAACCACACCCGGCGATCCTGTCCGCCAGAGCCTCAAGAGGATCGTCCTTCCAGGGTTTTGTAAACACCACAAGTCTATTTGTCCATGCCATAATAAGCTCCTAGGCTTTTACCGGTAAAACAAACGAGCGGGGCGGCTTGAAGCCGCTCCACCCGTTTCCCCTTATTTTTTACTTACCGTATTGTCGTAAGCTTTCTGAACCGTACTGACATAAGTCTCGAGTCCGCGGTTGTTAAGCTCGTTGACATACTTGTTCCACTCCGCGTCGTTAAGCGCCAGATCGCCCATGACGAACAAGGCCTGCATTTCCTCAATATAACTGCGAAGCTCAGTCCTGAGCCTGACGACTGTACCCTCGTCCTCCAGGTTTGGATAATTGAGCTTCAACGGTACCGCTTCAGGCGGGGCGCTTTTCATGAGCATCTGGGAACCTATATACTTCTTCGCCTCGTATTCCTTGAGGTCTTTGGCATCGTTCTGGCGCTGCAAATACCTTATATCGTAGAAGAAAAGGATATGGTTACGCCAGATCTTGTTCTGGCTAGGCAGGCCATAAACATCCTTGAGGAGCTTGATCGAAGCGGGCTGGCCCATGACATCGGTACCGGTCGGGTCTTCCCAGTCAACGCCCTTTTCGCCGTAACGTAAGTATTTCCAGCCTTCATCGCTGAAGCAGTAGTCGGCAACCCGCACGGCCACGGCCGGCAGTTTACATTTTTTGGTGACAAGCCAGTCATGATTGATCGTGATACCGCGTTTTACCGTCGACTTGAAGCCGTTTGGGCCTTCCACCATGTCGATGATGTCATAGCTTCTCATGGGCTCCTGGGAGGAGTTGAGATAGCCCGACGGGGACGCATAGGGGATTACACCGACGATCACCTTGTCTACCGCCAGCGCGGCTTTAAGCTCGGCGTTGGATTGGGTGTACATGAGCGGATCGAGCAGGCCGTCTACCATCAATTTGCGGACATACTCAAGAGTTTTCCTGTATTCGGCGTTGTTCGCGTTGGATTCGACCTTTCCGCCTGAGACCTTGAGGTACCATTCCCAATCGGTGTATTGGAAGGCGTTGCCGATATAGGTGACGATACGGTTGGCCTGGGACTTGGAATTGCTGATCGGGATTTCATCCGCAAGGCCGTTGCCGTTAGGGTCCCTGGTCTTGAAGGCCATGCACATATCGTAGAACTCGTCAAGATTCTTCGGGGCCTGGAGCTTGAGTTTTTCAAGCCAGGGCTTATAGACCCAGGTCATCATTGAGTAGTTGTCGGTAGGAAGGCTGCTTATAGAGGGCATGGTATAAATTTTACCATCCGGCATGGTCAGGAGGCTGTCAACCATCGCGGCTTCTTCCGGCGCCATGCGCGCTTTGTTGCTTTGCAGGCCAGCGCCGTATTGGTCGATATACTCATTGATCGGGACTATCTGGCCGTTCTGGGCAAACTCATAAATGCCGCTGGAGAGAGATGCTAAGGACACCGGCCACCACATCCGGCAAATCGTCGGACGCAAACATCAGATTCACCCTGGTAAGCGCTTCATTCTCATCATCGGGCAGTACGATGGGGTTAATCGATACGCCGGTAACCTTTTCAAGATGCTGGGTAAAGAAGTTCGTCTTGATGTCTTCGACATTGGGGTGGAGCCTCATGGCGACAGTCAGCGTGTAAGGTTCGTTGACCACCGGGAACACCCCTTTGGGCGTTACGCCATGAGGGGAGCTGCCTCCCGTCTGAGCGCCTGACGATGCAGCCGGCCCCGCCTGTTGCCGCGAGCACGCGAAAAACAGGAACACAAGCGCGGTAAATACCGCCGCCAATCTAAAGTTTTTTGCCATACCTTTTCCTCCTGAAAGTTTTAGTGTCTGTCCATACTGTGTCTACATTATGGACAGAATCTATTTAGGCTTTAAAAGCTGCCTGCCTATTTGTGGGTTTATGATAAGGCCGAATTTCCGGATTGTCAACGACTTTGTCAAATAAATTGACAAAATAAATATTCCAGGGTACACTGAAACCCAGGAGGCTCGAAATGAAAGCTTGTTTTGTCTGCAAAGAAGGGAGCGACCGTCTGGAATACGTGTACAAAATGGGGAGGCGGGAAAAGTTTGAAACCGCGCTGGAGGTCCTGCCGGGAATCGTAACGGAAAATAACCTGGAGCAGCACCGGTCTTTCCTGCGGGAAACGGAAGTTATCATTACCACATGGAACTTTGTGCCGTTTTCTGACGGGCAAATAGCGGAATACTTCCCTAAACTGAAACTGGTACTCTACGGGGCAGGTTCCGTGCAGGGTTTTGCCCGGCCTTTCCTGAACCGTGGTATCCGGGTGGTCAGCGGCTGGGTTGCCATGTCCATCCCGGTAATGGAAATGGCAAGCAGCCTGGTGCTGCTGGCGAACAAGGGTTACTTTCAGAGCCTTCTAAAGTACAAGTCTGAGGGCTACAAGGCCGCCAAGGACATGGCTTCCACCTGGTTCCCCGGTTCCTTTGAGACCAGAGTCGGCATTTTGGGAGTGGGGATGATCGGTTCCGCGGTAGCCAGGCGGCTTAAACAGTCCAACCTTGAGGTTCTGGCCTACGATCCCTATCTGAGCGATGACCGGGCCCGGGAGTTGGGGGTGGTGCAGGCTTCGCTGGAAGAGGTCTTTTCCGGCTGCCAGACCATTACCAACCACATGGCCTCCAATAAGGAAACTGAAGGGATGCTGACCTACAAGCATTTCAGCCTGATGGGGGATTACGCAGCTTTTGTAAACACCGCCCGGGGCGCTTCCCTGGTAGAAGCCGATCTTATCCGGGCCCTGAAAGAAAAGCCGACCCGGACCGCGATTCTGGATGTTACCTGGCCCGAGCCGGTGGAGGAGGGGCATGAGTTCCTTTCCCTGCCCAACGTGTTTCTTGCGCCCCACATCGCCGGTTACGCAAACCAGGAGGTACTGCGTTTGGCCGATTACATGTTCGACGAACTCAAGCGTTTCATGGCGGGAGAAAAGCTCCTCTACGAGGTGACCCTTCCCATGCTCGCCACCATGGCGTAGCAGGCTGATTAGTCTAAAACGCCTGATTACCCCTCATGGTGCGCAATTACATGGCCGGAAGAATTTAACCACGGAGGAACACAGAGTTTTTGTTATCAATCCGGTTTAATTCCCTCATTAGAGTTGTTCGGAAACTTCAGTTTCCGAACAAATTCCGTTGAAATCAAGGAGGCCCTAGTATCCTGGCACGATTAAACTTGCGGATTTGGGCGCATTCCCACCTATGGCGGGAACCGGGCTATCCGCTTCAATTCCTCGACCCCCTGTGGGGGTCTGCGGGATTTCCGCTTCTATCCCTTGCGCTCTGCCAAGCGTTGCGTTTTCCCGCCGGGAAACAAAGCCGCACTTTCATAGTTGTCGGGATACTAGACCCAGCCCGGCGCTTACTCCGCCGGGTTCGGGATTACCGGGCCAGAAGCTTATCCGTGCCGAGGGGTCGGACTTGCTCCGCAAGTCCGCTTAATACCCCGCCGAACCGCAGGTTCGACTTCAGGGCGAGGTTGTTGATTCCGTCCCGGCGGGGAGTTCAAGGGGTTTAGCGCCCCAAAGCCGTTCCAACTCATAAAAGAGACGGGCTTTTTCTGTCATAAGATGTACCACTATGTCTCCCAGGTCGATGAGGCTCCACTCGTTTTCGACACTCTCTGAGGGCCGGGTTGAACGTCTGAGGATCTCAAACCCTTTTTCCCGGGCAAATTCCTTGATGTGCCGCTCCAGCCCCGAGCGGTGGGCGCCGCTGGTAACGGTGCTGATGACGAAGAAATCGGTCCAACTGTTCAGCCCCCGCAGATCCAGCGTCACAACATCCAGCCCCCGGGCATTCCGGAGCAGTTCCCCCAGGGCCAGGGCAAAAAGAGCGGTTCTGTCCGCCGGGGCCTGATCCGCGGGGCGAATCCGGCCTTTCTTATCCGCCTGAAACATAGCGTCCATTAAAATCCCTGCCTATTATAAGCGTAAAATCCGATCGGTACTCAAAGTTCTGGGGGCTGAATTCCATATCCAGGTTATCCGTGAGGGGGGCTTCCGAACGGATATTCCGGCATTTGATGAGTTCCCCAAAGACCCTCACCACATCCTCGTATCCCGAGCGGTCGATGATCTCGGTCTTTTCGTAGTCGCTGCGATCCGCGTTTCCAACGGAAATTACATCGTAACCGAAACCGCGCAGCAGTTCCGCGGTCCGCCCCGCAAGGCCGTTGACGGCGGTTCCGTTCAATACCTCCACGGTAAAGACCCGTTCGGAAATAGCCCTGTCCATGGACCGGGTAAGCCCTCCCAGGGTCTGACGGACATAATCTTTAATAAGACTGCCATCGTAGTAGGGGAAAAGCAGAGTCTGGCCGGAAACCTCCCGGCTGATCCCCCCTACGGACTGGATATTGGTACGATCCGTATCGATCTGGGCAAATTCATCAAAAAGCCGGAACCTGGTACGCTGGTTCATACTGGTTTCAAAAAAAGCCCGGCTTACCGCGTTTACCTGGGGGTTCTTCAGGGTCCCGTTCATCTCCCCCAGCCGTTTAATAAAACTCAGGAAAAAACGCTGCCTGCGGGAAGAGACTATCTCCCGATCTTCCTCGGGAAGCTCGTAGGTAACATAAAGCCGGGCCTTGTCCCCGTCCAGCCGGATCACCCCGGAAGGGAAAAGGATGGAATTTTCCCCTTCAAAAATTTCCACCGGAGCCGGGATAAAAATTTCCACCCCCTGGAGGATATCCACAATCTTGCCCAGGTCCGCCTCGTCGATGATCACCGAAAAGCTGATGTCAATCCCCAGGAGGCTCTCTATCTCGTCCTCAAAACCCTTCAGCTTATGGCGGTTGTATACCGTGTCGATACGGTCTACCCGGTTTATCTGTTTGATGATCAAGCCTACTTCCCCAGGAACATCGAATATCGACGCCCGCCTGGTGGCGGGGTAGTACATAAGCACGTAGGAATTGAGCGGTTTCCCGTCCCTGTCCAGTACGAAGAGGGTGTTGATAACCCTGTCCCCCAAAAGGGCATCTTCTATCGGGTCGGAACGGAGGGCGAAGGCGGCAAAGGCCACGCCCGCCGCCAGAAGGATTAAAATAGCGGCAAGCAGGAAGAGGCTGGCGTCGATTTTTACTCTTCTCATTCCGCTCCTCCCACCGGGTATTTCATAAGTTCCAGCAGCCGGAGGGTTCCTTCGGAAAGATCGATTTCCTTAGAGCGCAGCCATGCCGCCGTTTCATTAAGGATTTTTCCGAAAAGCCGGTCAAGGGCGGCGGGGGAACCCTCCTCCGCGTAAGGGGCGAAGTCCCGCAGGGCCGGGTCCACCCCTTCCCGGGAAACCTCGATTTTATCGGCGATGTAAAGCGCCTTGGACAGAGGCCCCATCCCGGCGCCGCAGACCGTGTGGTACATTACCGCGTCGAGGATCTCCCGGTTACGGATTCCGTAACGATCCCGGAGCATGACGGCGCCGGCCCGGCCGTGGAGCAGGGAAGGCTTTTTCCGTTCCTGTTTGGAGATTTCCATCCCGTCTTTTTCCGCCAGGCTGATCATTTCCTCCCCTGTCAGGGGTTTCGCTATATCGTGGCATATCCCCGCCAGATACCCGGCCTTCCCGTCCAGGCCGAAGATCCGGCAGAGATCCGCGGTCATCACCGCCACGTTCCTGGAATGGAGAAACCGGGCGGAGTTAAGCTCCCGGCGCGCCGCGTCTTCCATCAGGACGATGAATTCCCGGCTTACCGCATCAGGGCCGGCGGCCCCGGGTGCCCGGTTCCCGGGTCCCAGCCC
>JAISWN010000203.1 GCA_031271075.1 Treponema sp. | reverse complement strand
CCCGGATCTTCGATCTTAATCCCGAGGCGGAGCGGCTTCTCTGTGAATGGTCCCTGCGGGAACACGGGGTCGATCTGGTCTTTGTCAACGCCTTCCCCCGGCGCTACAGGCCCTTCTACACCTACCCCCTGGGGGGGGACGAGGGAACAGCCCCCGCTCCCGGCGGCCCTCAGGGGGCCCTGACCATGAGCTTTGACACTATCTTCCGGGGCCTGGAGATCACCTCCGGGAGCCGCCGCCTCCACGATTACGCCGCCTTTATCGAGGCCCTGCCCAAATTCGGCCTTAAACCGGAGAACATGACCGGCTATGCCCAGATCCTCAAGTACGGCTGTCCCCCCCACGGGGGCTTTGCCATCGGCTGTGAACGGCTGACCCAGAAGATCCTGGGCCTTGCCAATGTGAAGGAGGCAAGCCTCTTTCCCCGGGACCGCCGGCGGGTGGAACCCTAATCCGGCGCGGCATGGACTCAACGGAGAACGGCGAATGTAAAAGCCAGGTTCAAGACCAGACCGGGGGTAACCGGCCCCCCAAAGACCCCGGGGCCCCGGACAGGGCGGCGGGCCCGTCCATGATGGAAAGGTGGAACCCCCGGGCCCTGTTCCGCCTGATCTGGCCCCTGGTTATTGAACAGATCCTGGCCGTCACCATGGGGGTGGCGGATACGGTGATGATCAGTTCCGTGGGGGAACACGCCGTGTCTGGGATCAACATTGTAGACAACATCAACAACCTGCTTATCATCGCTTTTATCGCCCTTTCCACCGGCGGGGCGGTAGTGGTAAGCCAGTACATCGGACGGCGGGATCACCGGAACGCCGCCCTGGCGGCCAAACAGCTCCTCTACGCGGTCTCGATCATTTCCCTGTTGATCCTGGTCTTCGCCTTCTTCTTCCGCCGGCCCATCATCAGAATCGTCTATGGAAACATGGACACCGATGTGCTGGAGGCCGCGGCCCTGTACATGATGGTCACCAGCCTGTCCTATCCATTCCTGGCGATCTACAACGCCAACGCCGCTCTGTTCCGGGCGGTGGGGAACTCCAAGGTCACCATGCGGATAGCCCTGCTCGTGAACGCGCTGAACATCGGGGGGAACGCCTTTTTTATCTTCGTCCTCCACTGGGGAGTCCTGGGGGCGGCGCTTTCCACCCTGATAAGCCGGGCCCTGGCGGCGGTGATTACCCTGGTCCTCCTCTACCGGGGCCACGGCCGGCCCATCCGTCTGGAGGGACTCCTCAAGATCCGTTTCCTCCGCCCCATGCTCCGCAGTATTCTTAACGTGGGGATCCCCAGCGGCCTGGAGAGTTCCATGTTCATGGTAGGCCGTCTTTTAACCCAGCGGATCTTCCCGGTTTTCGGCACCGCCGCCATGGCGGGAAACGCCGTGGCCGGGGTGGTCAACTCCTTCTCCTTTATGCCCGGTTCCGCCTGCGGCATGGCCCTCTTGACCATCGTGGGCCAGTGCGTGGGGGCCGGCGACTATGGGGCGGCCCGGAAGCAGTGCGAGCGGATCATGAAGATCACCTACGCCATCACCGCCGGCCTCAGCCTTTTTATCTGGATCTTCCGGGGCCCCCTGATCGGCATCTTTAGCCTAAGCAGGGAAGCCCAGGATTTTGGTTCGATCTTTCTGCAGATCCACTGCATTTCCATGATCCTCGCCTGGCCCCTGAGCTTCGCCCTGCCCAACGCCCTGCGGGCCGCCGGGGATGCCCGCTACGTGATGTGGGTGGCCACGATTTCCATGTGGACCCTCCGGGTAAGCATGTCCTACATCCTTACCTTTGCCCTGGGCCTGGGCCCTCTGGGGGTCTGGCTTGCCATGGGCTGCGACTTTATTGGCCGGGGCAGCTTCTACCTGGGCCGCTGGCTCCGGGGCCGCTGGCAGGGAAAGCGGGTGATCGAGTAATTGCGAAATCCGCCCTCCGGATCCATACTATAAAGGTAGAATGAATATAGAAAAAAAAGTCTACGTCATCGGACACCGGAATCCGGATACCGATTCAGTAGTTTCCGCTGCGGCCTATGCCCGGCTCAAGCAGATCCAGGGGCAGAACAAGGTCAGCGCCGCCCGGGCGGGGAAGATAAACCCCCAGACCGAATATATCTTTGAGCGTTTCGGCGTACCGGTGCCGGAGTACCTGCCGGATCTGGTCCCCAAGGCGGAATACTACCTGTCCGGGGAACCGGCAACGGTCAATGAAGAAACCAGTGTATGGGACGCCCTGGAGCTGCTTCAAAAGGACGATTCCCGGGTGCTTCCCATCGTGGACCGGACCGGAGCCTACCGGAGCATGCTCCACTACCGGGGTTTTGCCCATTACATAATCGCCAACATCAACCCCCGGAAAAAATCGGCCTTTCCCCTTTCGCTGGATCATCTGACGGCGGCCATCCACGCCCAGCCGGTGACGCTTTTCAACGGAGATGAGATCAGAAAATCCACCATCGTGGTGGCGGCCTCGTATGCGGCCCACTTCAAGGGACACCTGGAAGCGGAGGGTGTCGATAACGCCTTGGTCATCGTGGGGGATCGCTGGGACATACAGCGGTGCTGCATCGAGATGAAGGTCCGGGCGCTGATCCTCTCCGCCGGGAATACCCTGTCCCGGGAGCTGGCGGAACTGGCGGAAAAAAACAAAGTAACCGTGCTGATAAGCCCCTTTGACACCTCCTCCACCGCGATGCTGATCATCTACTCTGTGCCGGTGGGAACCCTGGGGGATACGGTTAAACCGATCCTCTTACACGATCCGGTGCGGAGCTTCCGCGATGCCCTGTCAAAAGCGCCCTCCCGTTGTCTGCCCGTAACCGGCGAAGACGGCAAGGTAAGGGGCGTTATTTTCGAGGGGGATCTGAGCAAAGAACCGAATGTCGAGGTGATCATGGTAGATCACAACGAGTTAAGCCAGGCCATCGAGGGAATAGAAAATTACAAGCTCCTGGAGGTGATTGATCACCACCGGCTGGGAAACCTTTCCACCCGCTATCCCATCACCTTTATTAACCGGGTGGTGGGGGCCACCTGCACCATCATCACCAACCTGTACCGGGAACAGAAGGTCCCCATGGAGAAGGGTATTGCCTCAATCCTGCTCTGCGGCATTATCGCCGACACCTTGAACCTGCAGTCGGCTACTACCACTGAAACGGACAGAGAAGCCGCCGAGTACCTTTCCTCCATTACCGGCCTGGACATTAAAACCCTGGGACACGACATGCAGGCCGCCGCGAACAAGATCAATTCCCTGTCCGCAGAGGAACTGATCAGGCTGGACATGAAGGAATACACCGAGCGGGGTCTGGCTTTTTCGGTCAGCCAGATCGAGACCGATAACCCCAGGGCTCTGATGGAACGGCAGGCCGAAATCGCCGCGGCCCTGGAAAAAGAACGGGCCGCGAAGGATTATCTTTTTTCCGCGCTCCTGGTAACCGATGTGACCGTACTGGATTCACTGCTCTTTGTTACCGGGAAAAAGTCCTTTACCAGTCATATCAACTTTCCCAGTACCGGACAGGGGATATATATACTGAAAGAGGTGGTGTCCCGCAAGAAGCAGCTTCTGCCCCTGCTGGCGGAATTGGTGGAAAAGGCGGCGGGATAGGCGGCATTACCATTTCTGGGGTACAAACCCCTCCGGCGGCGGGACAAGCTGAACCGTTTCACCGGTCAGCTCCAGCACATAAAAACCGTTCTTGTAGGCGTACTCCCGTACATCTGCATCAACCAGCCCCCCGGCCATCGCCCCCAACAGTTCCTTCCCCACCACCTCCGCCGGCGGGTACCGCCGGATAAGGGACATCCGCCTTATATGCTCATCCACATCCCGCCGCTGGTCAAGTTCCCGTTTCACCTCCACCGCCATACACACCGTGGTGTCGGACAAGAGAATATCCACATCAGTCTTTACCTGCCGCCTTTCATCGTACAGGGGAACCCGCCGGTAGGCGCGGCTCAGGTCGTATTCGGGGAACTTTTCCCAGAGGCGGGCGGCGATAAGGGTTTCGATCAGATCCCCCAGGGAACGGTTCAGCCCG
>JAISWN010000327.1 GCA_031271075.1 Treponema sp. | reverse complement strand
ATCCGGAGGCTCTCCAGCCGGGAGTAGAGGGCCCGGCGGTCAACCGTGGGGGGCACCATCAAGGCCGCGTCATAGCCCACCGCCGCCAGGCCGATGGCGTCGGAAGGCCGGTTTTCCGCGAAGGCCCGGATAAGTTCCCTGGCCGCGTCGAAACGGTTCCTGCCGTTCATGTCTATCCCCGCCATGCTGGGGCTGATGTCCAGCACGAAGAGGATATCCGCCCCCCGGTTGAGCCAGACCCTTTCGGCGGACTTGCTCACCGGCCCCGCGGCGGCAACGAAGAGAAGCAGGGCGCCGGAAATCTCAAGCCCTTTAAGAATTTTGAGCAGGAGCCCGCCCCTGAAGGGGGCTTTAAAGGGAAGCCCGCCCGGCGCGCCCAGGGGGATCATGAGGATGAAAAGGCCGCGGAACAGGCGGGGAATAAAAAACGCCAGGGGGATAAGAACAAGGCCCAGGGCCAGGACCGCCGGGTATTCAAAACTGACGTTCATGCCCCTTTCCTCTCCCTCATGGCCCTTCCCAGGCTTCCGGTAAAGTTCCGCAGCCCGTCCAGAACACCGGTTACGTCGGCGTTTTCCGGTTTTTCCCCGCTGTAGCGCAGCCGGTCCAGGTTGCGGAAAAAAGGCCCCAGGCAGGCGCCGCCCAACTCCGCCTGGGCCTCCCCGGCCGCTTTCCCGCCGCCGTCCTCAACACTGTTTCCCGCGCCCGAAACGGCAGGCTTCGGGGGGGCCAGGGACGGCAGGGCAAAGAATTCCCCGGCGCTCATAGCCAGACAGTTATACCCGGTAAAGGAGCCCAGAAAACTCCTGAATTCGGCGGAAACGAGGCCCAGTATGGCCTGGTAGTCCGCGCCGCCTTCGGAGAGCCTCTGCCTGAGCCGGCGTTCCGCTTTTCCCATCAGGGCCACAAGCCGCCGCTTCCGCCGCGTTTCCAGAAAGCCCCCCAGGTTCCGCCTGGCCCAGAAGGTTCCCCCGATTCCCCCCAGAAGGAGGAGGAGGATCCCCACAACCGTAGCCAGAATAAGCGGCGTAGTGCCCGGCGCCGCCAGGGGCAGGGCGGGGGGGGAGAGAACCAGGGCCTCTTCCCCGGGGCCGAGGATGGAGGCGATCTCCGCCTGGAGACCTTCAAGCTCCGCCCCGCCGGGCAGGGGAAGGGGGGGGAATTCAAGGAGGCCCGGGCTGTAAGGGGTAAAATCCACCAGGAGCAGGGGGCTCTCCGCTTCCCGGTTCCCCCGGCGGTAGTCCAGTTCCAGCCGGTGTATGCGGATCTCCTTTTGCCGGGGCAGCTTTGCCGGGTCTTCAAGGGTAAAGGGGCTTATCCCGGCAAATTCAGATCCCAACTGAACCGCCAGCCGGGCCCGGTCTCCCACATAGACAAGTTCGGGTATCAGGTAGGTTTCCGTCCAGGGAGGGTAAGGCTGCCCGGAGCCCTCCTGGGCTTCCGTCCAGGGGAAGGGAAAAAGGAGGAGGAAGAGAAGAAGCGGCAGGCTCCTGAATTTCACCGCCCCCCTCCGCCTGCGCCGTAGCCCGGAGGGGCCTTCAGTCCGGGGCGGCGGCCCGCGGCCCTGCGGGACTCCCCCCGGCCGCCGAAGAAACGCTTCAGGGCCGAAACGGCATCCTCCGCGGTGGAAAGGGGGAGGCAGGCGGCCCCGGAGCGGCGGCAGACCGTCTCCAGCCATTTGCCCCGGTCTTCGTGCCAGCGGGACCAGGCGGAGAGAAAGGCCGGGGAATTGGAAGAGGCGTGGATCTTTAACCCCGTCTCCGGATCTTCCAGAGGGACAAGCCCTATAGGGGGGAATTCGGTGTCCAGGGGGCTGTTTATCCCGATAGCCACCAGATCGTGTTTCCGGGCCAGATCCTCCAGAGCTTCCTCCCAGCCCGCGGCGTAGAAATCGGAAATCACCGCCAGGAGACTCCGCCGTTTGAGGAGCCTTCCCGCGCCGGCCAGCGCCCCGGCAAGGTCGCTGCCCCGGGCCTCCGCCCGGCAGCCGGCGCGGACGGCAATGGCGCCGCCCAGGATACCCATCACATGCCGCCGGCCCTTCCCGGGGGGGAAGACCCGGCCAAGGCCCTGGTCAAAGAAAAGCGCCCCCACCCGCTGCCCCGCCTCTTCGGCGGAAAAGGCCAGCAGGGCCAGGGCCAGGCAGGCCTGTTCGTAAGGGTTTAGGTGCCCGGCGGTCCCGGAATGCATGGAGGGGGAAACATCCAGGAGGATGAACACCGTAAGTTCCCGTTCCTCCCGGAACATCTTCACGTAAGGCTCCCCGAAACGGGCGCTTACGTTCCAGTCGATAAGCCGGGCGTCGTCTCCGGCCTGGTAATGCCGGGCCTCGTCGAATTCAATGCCCTGGCCCTTGAACACCGACCGGTAATCCCCGGCCAGGAGTTCCTCGGCCAGGCCGCTTGAGACGATGGGGAAGGAGCTTATCCGGCGCAGCAGTTCCCGGCGATCCATGAATCGGCTACCTCAAGGGACGATCAGGGGATAGGCACAAAAGCCAGAAGCCGGGAGATCACCGTGTCGGCGTCCATACCGTCGGCCTCGGCTTCGTAGGAAAGGACGATCCGGTGCCGCAGGGCCGGATAGGCGGCGGCTTTTACATCGTCGGGGGTAACGTAGGAACGGCCCGCGAAAAGGGCCATCATCCGGGAGACCCGGTGGAGGGCGATGGTTCCCCGGGGGGAAGCGCCGAAGGAGATGTAACGGTATATCCCCTCCCCTCCGCCGGTGTGGGGGGCCTGGGCGGACCCTGAATACCCCCGGACCTGGGCCTGCCGCGAAGGGGGCCGGGTGGCGGTAACCGCCGAGACCATGTAGCGCTCCATCCCCTGATCCACCCGTACCCCCTCCGCCGCGGAACGGAGCAGGGCCAGAGTCTCCCGGTTCAGTACCGGCATCAGGGAGCTTCCCCCGCGGCTTAGCCCGGCCTGCCGCAGAATACCCATCTCCTCCTCCGGGCTGGGGTAGCTTACCAGCAACTTGAGGAGGAAACGATCCAACTCCGCCTCGGGCAGGGCGTAGGTTCCCTCGTGTTCGATAGGGTTTTCGGTAGCCAGCACGAAGAAAGGGTCGGGCAGGGGGTAACTCTGCTCCCCGATGGTTACCTGTTTTTCCTCCATGGCCTCAAGCAGGGCGGACTGAACCTTGGCGGGCGCCCGGTTGATCTCGTCCGCCAGTACCACGTTGGCAAAAACCGGACCCCGGCGCACCGAAAAAGCGCCCGCGGCCTGTTCCCATATCATAGTCCCCGTCAAATCGGCGGGGAGCAGATCCGGAGTAAACTGTATCCGTTTAAAGAGGAGCCCGGTGATCTCCGCCAGGCTTTTCACCGCCAGGGTCTTCGCCAGTCCCGGCACCCCCTCCAGGAGGATGTGCCCCCCCGCAACCAGGGCGGCCAGGAGGCCATCGATCATCTCCCGCTGGCCGATCACCCGCTTTGCCAGTTCCGCCCGGCAGGAACCGGCAATCTCCGCCGCCTGATCAACAAGATCTTGGTCCATAAGGATCATTGTAACAGGAAGCCCTTGACAAAAGGAAGCCGTTGCCCGGCTGAATAGTTGTAAACTATGGCTGTAAACTATGGCCGCGATGCCACGACATTTTTATACAACCGGCGCCATGATCTTTCAGATATCTTTCAGTACTGGACCTTACCCCATCTGGTGGACACAAAGATAAGCGGGATATACAACAGAAGAAATTTTACCACGAACGGACACGAACAAAAGATTAACCATGGAGTACTGACAATGTGCTACACCCATTATGCCTCACTTTACTTCACCACATTGTACCGCTTGTCGCCATGAGCGCCGACGACTTCCTGTGTTTTGGGGTGGATCATCAGGTCCAGCCCTTCCAGGGGGTACGCGCCCAGCAAAACATCTTCCTCATCGGGGAGGACGACCGCTTCGCAGGCGGCCTTCCGGTCTTTCCAGCGGATATCCACATACTCGGTTATCCGGCTCTTGACCGTTACTCCCCCGGCAAGGGCGGTCTCAACGATTTCCTCCACCTGCAGGCCCAGCTTTTCGCAGATCTTCTCGCCTATGACCAGGGTCCACGCTCCGGTGTCTACCACGGCGTTGACCGTGAGCCGTCTGACTTGTTCCTGGGGCATATATCCCCGATTGGCAACTTCTTGATCCCCGATGTTTATCAGGGTAATTTCCGTCCGTACTTCGCCCATAGTATGCTCCTTACCTCAAGTATACCACAAAACGCCCCCGGCCGGGCAGAACCAGGCGGTTACCCGTCTTGGTTTCGACACTGGATAGTGCTACGCCCATTGTCTTGGAGTTACACGGAGGAAAATCGGACTTGTAACAAAAACTCCGTGTTCTCGAACCATAGGTTCGTCCGTGCCCTCCGTGGTTTTTCCTCCTCTTCATGCTTCACTTTACTTCACCGCATTGTACCGCTTGTCGCCGTGCGCGCCGACGACTTCCTGTGTTTTGGGGTGGAACATCAGGTCCAACCCTTCCAGGGGGTACGCACCCAGGAGAACCTCCGTTTCCCCGGGGAGGACCACCGCTTCGCAGGTGGCTCTGCGGTCTTTCCAATAAAGCCGCACCGGCTCCGTTACCTGGCTGGGGACCGTTCCCCCTCCGGCGACGGTGGTTTCCCCGGTGTCCTCTATCTGCAGCCCCAGCTTTTCGCGGGTTTCTTCGTT
>JAISWN010000061.1 GCA_031271075.1 Treponema sp. | reverse complement strand
AAACAGATGGCCTGGTCTGATGAATATCTTGAGCAGTTATTATTCCACTCGGGATTTTCCGATCAAACGGAATCTTCGGCCCCGGTCCTCTGAGAATTTTTAATGCGCTCGCCCTGGCCCCTACATCAGGGGCGCGAATATCCGCAGCACGTCGGGAACCACCCGCTGGAAGACGTTCCTGGCGCAGTCGGCCGGGGTAATTTCATGGCAGGCGGGTAGGGTGGCAAGGAAGTCTTTTTTTACCGCCAGAACCGTGGGGCTGTCGTAGACCAGCACGCCGCATTCAAAGTGGAGGTAGAGGCTGCGGAAGTCCAGGTTGGCGGTTCCCACCGAGGCGATCCGGTCGTCGGAAACGAATGTCTTGGAGTGGTTGAATCCGCTTGAGTACTCGTAGACCCGGACCCCCGCGTTGATGAGCTCCCGGTAGTAAGACCGGGAGGTAATGGCCACGATTTTTTTATCCCACCGGTGGGGGGTAACGATACGCACGTCGATCCCGCTCTTTGCCGCCAGGGTCAGGGCGGACAGCAGGTTGTCGTCTACCACCAGGTAGGGGGTATTGATGTACACATACTCCCTGGCCTTGTTGATGATCTGGATATAGACATGCTCCCCCACGTTCTCTTCGTCAATGGGACTGTCCGCGTAGGGTTGCGCAAAGCCGCCGGACTCCACGGCGCAGGGGGCGTCCTTCCAGGGGTAGAGGGCCCGGTAGTCCTCTTTCCAGCGGGGATCAAGGTTCCACATTTGGAGGAAGATCAGGGTAAGGGACCAGGCCGCTTCCCCCCGGAGCATGATCGCCGCGTCCTTCCAGTGGCCGAAGCGTTCAATGGCGTTGATGTACTCATCCGCCAGGTTTACCCCTCCGGTAAAGGCAACTTTGCCGTCTATGCTGACAATTTTCCGGTGATCCCGGTTGTTCTGCAGGGATGACAGGATAGGCCGGAACGCGTTGAAAACCGTACAGCGGATGCCCCAGTTTTCCAGGCGCCGGTTGAAATCCGGAGGCAGGGACATGAAGCAGCCCAAATCGTCGTACAGAAGCCTGACGTCAAGGCCGGCCCGGGCCTTTCTCCCCAGGATCGGGAGGATGGTCCCCAGCATCTTTCCCTCCCGAAGGATAAAAAATTCCAGGAAGATGTAATGCTCCGCCTTTTCCAGTTCCTCAAGCAGGCGCATGAAAAAGGCCTCCCCCGAGGGAAGGTACTCCGTCTGGGTGCGGGCGTAAACGGGAAAGCCCGCGTAGTGTTCCAGGTAACGGGCCTGGGCCAGGAAATCACGGTTACCCGCCTCCAGGGCGGACAGGCCGCCGCCGGGCAGGGAGAACCAGGGCCTGGTCTCCCTGCCGCTTCGCTCCAGGAGCCGTTTAAGCTTCCGGGGATTGGACTGGGAGTAAAAGATGATGTACAAAACCCCGCCGAAGATGGGGATCATCAGGATAAGGAAGATCCAGGTAAGCTTGTAGGCCGATTTTTCCTTTTTGTTGAGTACGTGTACGCATACGGCCAGGCTTAAAACGGTAAGCCCCCAGCCAAGATACCGGAAGGCAAGGCTCGATCCGGCAATAAGCAGCACCCAAAAACCGATCTGGACGAGAAGAACGGTGATAACAAAGATACGCCGCCGGAATACCACCCGGAGCCAGCGGCGCTTTATACCGGCCAGGGCCCCACCCCCTGTCTCAGAACGATTACCTCGTCCCCGGAAACGTCCAAAACCGTGGAAAACATCCGGTTTTGTTCTTCCCCGCCGTCCAGGATAAGATCTATCCCGTTTATATCCTCCAGCTCCCAGCCCCCCTCAAAGAGTTCCTCCTCCGGAATGGGGGGAAACCGGGTGTCGTCAGGGTCTTCCGGCTCCTCCCAGGTTCCCTCGTAACCCGCCGTCATGTTCCGTTTCGCCGTTACCGAATAGAGGGGCTGTCCCAGGGTACTGACCAGGGCCAGGGGCAGGGGATGGCAGGGTATGCGGATCCCCACTTCCCGGCGGCGCAGCCCCAGCACTTTTTCCGTTCCCAAAAGGGTTTTAAGGACAAAGGTATAGGGGCCCGGGGAAAGCCGTTTGATCAGCCGGAACCGGGTATTGTCCATGCTGCAAAATTCCCCGAACTGGGAAATGTCCGAGCAGAGCAGGGTAAAGTAACGCTCGTCCCGTTCCACCGAAAGGGATTTCAACTTCTTTATCCCCTCCCGGGATTTCATGGAGCAGGCAAGACTCCAACTGGTGTCGGTGGGAAAGGCCAGAAGCCCCCCCTCCGCAAGCAGGCCCTTCGCGCGGGCAAGGAGGCGGTGGTCGATGTTTTCCGGTACTACGTATTCAATCATACACGTTCAGATGTTTTTTGATTATACCCCTTCTCCGTTTGATTTTCCATACAGCAAAAAAAATCAATCGTCTGAATTATCAGACATATCTTAATATACCCAAAAACTCAAAAATCTCCAGCTTTCTGTAATTCCTTATAATATAACGAATTACGTGATCCCCTCGAAATTTTGATGATGCTTGGCATGAGATTTGCATATATATAGAGCCTGCCCATATTGTTTGTATGGGTTAGGTATAGAAGTGGAGAGGTGGAGAGAATTATGGCATTACCAAATAATCACAAAGATGGCGCTGCGGATATCGATATTTTGCGGTCTTATTTCCAGCAGGTAAAAAAAATGCCCCTTTTAAGCTTTGAAGAGGTTCTGGAACTGTCAAAGCGGATTCAGAATGGGGACAACGCCGCCCGTCAGCGGCTTATTGAAGCAAACCTCCGGCTGGTAGTTAAAATTGCCCGGCTTTACACCTATTGCGGGGCGCCGCTTTTGGATCTTATCCAGGAGGGGAACCTGGGGCTTATCCGGGCGGTGGAAAAGTATGATTATACCAAAAACATCCGGTTTTCCAGTTACGCCTGCTGGTGGATCCGGCAGGCTATCTGCCGCTTTATGTCCAATAAGCAGCGGGTTATCCATCTGCCCCACCGTAAAGAGGTACTCATCAGGAAAGTCCAGAAAAGCCGTCAATCCCTAAGCCAGAGCCTGATGCGCCAGCCTACGGTTGAGGAAATCTCGGCGGATCTTCATGTTTCGACAAAGGAAGTGAAGAATATCATGACCATAAGCAACGCTACCCTTTCACTGGAAATGGATACGGGCTACGACAAAACCGGCGCCCTTACGGATATTCACGAGGATTATACTTACAACCCGGAAAAAACCTTTATGCGGAAAAACAGCCGGGACGCTACACTCCGGGTTCTTAACCAGCTTAAGGACAAGGAAAAGCGGATCCTTATGTACCGGTATCAGTTCAACGGTGAGCGGTACACCCTTAAAAACATCGGGGAAAAGATGGGTGTCTCCGCGGAAACGGTCCGGCAGATAGAAATAAGGGCCCTTAAAAAAATGCGGACCCACGCGGACGAGCTGTGGAACGTGGCAGCCGACGCCATGTAGCGTAAGGCGGGCCCCGCTATTATTCGTGCCGAGGGGGTTTAATACCCCGCCCTTCAGGGCGGTTAAAGAGGTATTAAACCTCCGAGTGCAACCACATCGGGAGAACAACATACCTCGCCGAACCGCAGGTTCGACTTCAGGGCGAGGTTGTTGATTTGAGCCTGTTCCAAAACCCGGCTGGTGCGAACCTCCGGTTCGATGAAACAGGCTCATTTGACCAGATGTATCCGCTGGTCGCCGTGGACACCGGCAAGACGCTGGTTCACCGGATCAACGTACAGGTCCATGCCTTCCAGGGGCAGCGCCCCCAGGCGAATGTCGCTCGCGCCGGGTATGACCACCGCCTGCAAGCTGACGCGGCGGTCTTTCCAGCGGATTTCCACCGGTTCGGTCAAATGAAGCATGGGAAAAGGCGTTCCCCCCATTATCCATTATCTTTTTTAGCCGCCGCCTCCTTCTCCTCGTCATACCAGAATTTAACAAAGGAGCCGTTCCCGCCCTTGGCAATATACTCATCAAAAAAAATCTGCCGGGATCTTCGGGGTATATCCTTATCTATAATAATATTCGCCAGGAA
>JAISWN010000312.1 GCA_031271075.1 Treponema sp. | reverse complement strand
GCCCTTTCCTTTTTGAGCATCTCCTCCACCACCCGTTTAACCCGTTCCTCGAAATCCCCCCGGTATTTGGTTCCCGCCACCAGGGCCCCCATGTCCAGGGAATAAATCAAAAAATTTTTCAGGGTAGGGGGAACCTTGCCGGCTACTATCCGCTGGGCAAGCCCTTCGGTGATGGCGGTTTTACCCACCCCCGAATCCCCCACATGGACCGGGTTGTTTTTCAGCCTGCGGCACAGGACCTGTATAGTCCGGTCCAGTTCCGCCTCCCGGCCGATAACCGGTTCCAGCTTGTTTCCCCGCGCCAGGGCAGTCAATTCGGTGGCGTAGCGTTCCAGGGCGTTCCGCTTGTTTACCCGTACCTTTTGGGCCGTGTCAACCCCTTCCTCTTCAACCCCCGCCTTGAGGCCTTCCTCCCCCTCCCCAAGGCCGCCGGGGCCTTTGCCGAAACCGAAGAGAGGGCCGTCCCCCTCCCCCTCGTATCCGTGGGAAAGGGCATCCAGGAGTTCAAAACGTTTTATCCCGGCCTTTTTCAGGTAATAGGAACAGTAATTCCGTTCTTCGTCAAAAAGGGAGACCAGGATATCCGCCACGTCGAGCATTTCCTTTTGGGAGGTCTGGCTCTGCATTACCGCCCTTTCAATGACACTCTGGAAACCCACGGTCTGGGTAGGCTCGGTATCGTCAATGACCGGCACTTTCTGCTCGAAGTAACTCTCCATGCCGTGTTTTATCTGATCCAGGCTTGCCCCGCAGGCGCTCAGCACCCCCTGGACTTCCTCGAAGGCCAGCGCGGCGTACAGGATGTGTTCGGGAGTCAGGTACTCGTGGCTTCGTATCCTTGCTTCGTTGTAGGCAGCGTTTATGATGGCTTGTACATGGCCTGAAATCTTCATCTTTTTATTTTAAACTCTCTAGGCTTGTTCCACAATACAGCGCAGGGGGAATTCCTGCCGCCGGGCGGCACTGTGTACCTGATTCGCCTTGGTCTGGGCAATGTCAAAAGGATACATCCCCACCGTACCCCGGCCCTTGCGGTGGACATCCAGCATGATCCGGCCCGCGTCCTCCTCGTTCTTGTGGAAAATGCTTATAAGGACATCTATCACGAATTCCATGGTGGTATAGTGGTCGTTCAGAAGAACCACCCGGAATTGCTCAGGCTCCTTGAGCTTTTCCCCGCTTTTACCCGCTAACTTTGTGCCGTTTCTGGAAATTGCCGCCATACTTAACCTTTCCCGGTGAATATAGCCAGAAAAGAGAAAAAAAACAATACCGGAACCGGCAAGAGGTCCACAAAGGCATCGAAAAGTTTCCCGCCGTTTTCATCGGCCGGGGCCTTTTCCATGGCGTCCCGGGCTTCACATACCGGGCCGCATCCACAGCTTTTCCTCTTTTTCATCCCAAAGCGGCGTTATGCCAATCACCGGCCTTTTCATGACCTTAGATTGGCACGGCGGTGGCCGGAGGTGTTCAACACAGTTTATGACATCGCAAAAGCAACAAATGTATCATACACAATTGCTACATGCTTGCAAAAAAGAATTTTACGCCGGACATGCCTTACACCGCCGTATTTGCGTCAAGCGATACAATGGCAATCGGGGCGATTCATGCTTACACTCAAAACAAAATATTCCGGTTTTACCACCACACCCCGTCGTTCTGGGCCCAGAAGGATGAGCTGTCGATATCCTTTCCCATAGCGCCGTAGTGGGGAGCCCACGGGGAGGAATGGGCATGAGCCCAGGGTACATACTTTTCCTCCCGGGGAGGCTGGGGTTGGGGAGCGGGTTGAATGACTATCGGCTGTATGGGGAGATACTGGAAGCCCCCCGCTGTTTGAACCGGCCCCATCTGTGCCGGCACGGTTTGCGCCGCCTGGTCTGCCGGCGCCTGGGGAGCCGTTTGAGCCCCCGCTCCTTTCTGCTTGGGGAATTTACCCTGGGGAAGGGCCCTGGTGGCCGCGGAGAGGGGGCCGATGTCATACTCCGCGCCATCCAGGATCAGGGTGGCAGGCTGGAAAAAACGTTCCCGGGCGGCGCTTGCGGCGGAGGGAGCGTAACCTTTGATTTCCGCTTCCTCCCCTATGTTGAGCCCTTCGATAAGGCCGATGTACCGTTCCAGGCCCATAATGAACCACTTTACCTCGCTGGCGTCGGTAAGGGTAACCATTCCCCGTTCAACCCCCAATACCCCCCTGATGGTTCTCCTCGGTGGCCCGGCCGGGATAATATAACCCGTATGAGGATCCCGCCGGGGCAGGGCAGCGGAAGCGGAAGCCGGGGAGGGAGTTGTGGGAACGGGAGCCGCCGGCGCTGCCTGGGGGCTTAGGGTCTGAGTCCCCATAGGGGTAACCGGGACAGGAATCGGGATAATAATTGTTGTCGGAGCCGGAGCCTGGGTTTGGGACTGGGTCTGAGGGGGGTTATACACCTTCCCGTAGTAGTGATAGTTCACCACCGGGGGGTTAGTAATAATAGGCTGTACCACTACAGGTACGGTGGCCGTCTGTTGGGCTGGCGCGGGCTGGGCCGGGGCGGGTTTGGCCGCCGGGCTTGTGGCTGCCTTTGCCGGGGCCGGTTTAGGCGCGGGGGCGGGCTTGGCTGCCGGGCTTGTGGCTGCCTTTGCCGGAGCCGGTTTAGGCGCGGGAGCGGCCGCCGGAGCGGGTTGCGCCGTCGCGGGTTTGGCCGCCGGGCTTGTGGCTGCCTTTGCCGGGGGAGGGGTGTTTCCGGAGGAAGGCGCGCCATTTGAACTTTGGGCGAAAGACAAACCCGCGGCCATGAACACCAGTACCACTACTATGAGGAATCTCTTCACAGTGCTCCCTTTATTTTCCAAACTGGTTCACCATCAGTACCGGTTGGCGGGTAGCGTCCAGGGTATCCCGCCATAGGTTCCCTTCGGGCTCCACGTGCTGGCGCTGGGAAACCACCGCCTTGATGGGCAGATGGACAAACTCGTTGTTCACCAGGCCTATGATAAGTTTGGTTTTCCCCGCCATGGCGGCATGAACCGCGGCGTTTCCCAGCCTTTCACAGTAAATCGAGTCCGCCGGGTTCGCCGGGGCCGAGCGGATAATGTAGCTCGGATCGATGTATTTCAGGTTAATCTCGATCTTCTTTTCATCGAAATA
>JAISWN010000315.1 GCA_031271075.1 Treponema sp. | reverse complement strand
AATTCCCCTTTGAGGATCTTTACCTGGTAACCGACGCCCACAGCCATTCCTGGACCCAGTTTTACATTCCCGGTTACGGCTGGATCGATTTTGAGGCCACCGCCTTCGCCATTCCGCCCGTAGGCTTCGGTAACGCCAATATACGGGACGTGGTGATCCCCCTGATTGACGAGACCCAGGTCTTTTCCCCGGTCCGCGCTTTTCCCTGGCGGGCCGTGCTCCGGGCCCTGGGGATCCTGGCCATCACGGTTTTGCTCTGCGCTTACGCCCTCCGTTACGGCAGGGAACTGGCCCTCCGGCTTGGCAGCCGGCGGCCCGGCAGGAGGGGGGCCCGCTCCCTGTACCTCCTGCTCCTGGCCCGCCTGGCCGCGGACGGGAAGCCCATAAAGCCGGCCTCAAAAACCGCCGTGGAGTATTCCCGGCTTTTCCCCGCCTCGGACGGCATTCCGGCGGACCCCGGCGGTTCCGGCTCCCCTTTCGCGGGATTCGCGGCCCTGTACAGCGAACTGCGCTGGCGGGAATTCGGCGCCCCCGGCGAGGAGGCCGATAGTTCCCGGCGGCTCCGGGAGGAGTACCGGAACATTATCGCGGCCACCCGGCGGCCCGGACTCAGGGCCTTCGTCACCCGCATATTCAGTTTACGGGGGCTTGCCTATCTATGAGCCATACAAACAAAAATCCGTGGCCGTGTTTCCTTCTCCTTTGCCTTCTGGCCCTGAGCTTTTTCGGTGGCTGTTCCCGGGCTTCGGACTGGGTACAGTTCCGGGGGGAGGGGGGCCGGGGGGTAAGCAGGGCCCGTATATCCCCGCCCCTGGGGGTACGCTGGAAGATAAAACTCCAGCTTGGGGAGAACGAAAGGATCCAGTCCCTCAACCCGCCGGTGGTCATGGGCGACACGGTGTACTTCGGATCGGAGGACGGCAACTTCTACGCCCTGGACGTGGAAAGCGGCTACATGCGCTGGGTGTTCAAAAGCGGCGCGGAGATCAATTCCATCCCCTACGCCGACAGCAGCCAGGTGTACTTCGGCAGCAAGGACGGCAAGGCCTACGCCCTGTCCCGGGGCGACGGGCATGAGGTATGGAGTTTCCAGACCGAAAGCCAGATCAATTCCCAGGTGGAACGTTACCGGGACCACGTGATCTTTGTCAGCGACGCGGACGCCATATACTTCCTTTCCCCGGAGGGGAAAGAGGAATTCCGCATCGATAACCCCGGCTGGTTCCACTTTACCTACCTTATGGCCGATGACGTGATGTACTTCGCCACCGGCCCCCGGGTTGAGCTTATCGGCCCCTACGACATCAAGAAAAGGGAATTCCTCTGGTTTGTGCCGTACCGCGAAATAGCCGCCAGTTGGTATTCTTTTCCTGCGGTCCGGGGAGATCTGGTGTACTTCTCCACGGCCAGCGGTTACAACGGCATGCAGTTGTCCTTCTACGCCTTTGACCGCCGCACCGGGAAACGGGTCTGGGAACAGCACCGCGAGGGGGTTTGGAACAGTTGGGAGTGGGACGAGGATCTCATTTGGGAACTATTCCTCCGGAACGAGGAACTGTTGGACTTTATGGCTCCCACGATCTGGAAGGATCTGGTGATCTACACCGGCGGGGATATCATGGCCCGGGCCTTTGACGCGAAAACCGGCGCGCTCCGCTGGGAAAAGGCCTTCGGTATGCCCGTAAGCTCCGCCCCCACGGTTGCCGGCGGCCGGGTGTACTTCGGCCTCCTGGGGGACGACTACACCCCGCCCAAACTGGTCTGCGTCTCCGCCCGGGACGGCAGGCTCCTCTGGCAAATGGAAACCGAAGGCGCCATCCTCTCCGCCCCGGTGATCGCCGGCAAACGGATCATCTTCGGCACCGATAAAAGCGTCTTCTACGTGCTGGAGGAGGTGTTTTAAACCCTGTTAGCCGGGGCTTTCCCTGCCAATCCACACAGAGGGCTTTCAGGGATACACCCCCAGGATCTTCGGCGTCCTGAGCCGCCAGGCAAGCACGATTTTACAGGGCAAGGCCCCTGCCTTTGTCATCAGCCTTCCCCGGATTACCAGCATGGGGCCCTGTTCCTCCCAGTCAAGGTATTCGACTCCCGCAATTTCCCCCGGTTCAAGAAAAGGCCGCCTGCCCTTGTCCCGGAGGCTGTCCGTAGCGTAGGCTCCGGCGCGGTACAGCATGGCCAGGTAAGACCCTTCGTCGTAGTAGGGCCTGACCGCGGCCTCGTAGTTTTCCTCCCCCTGGGAGAGGAGGTATTCCCTGTCCCGGTTGGTGAAGGCACGGGAGAGGGCCTCAAGGCAGCTCCGGGTTTCGGGGCCGAGTTCCCGGAAGGCCGCCCGGTCAAGCCCGTTGCCGCCGCCGCCGCTTCCGGCCGCCGGCAGGGCCGGGTTTTTTTCTTCCGGTGGAATTTTTGGCGTTTCCCCCGTATTCAGGCAGGCCCCCAGAAGCAGGGTAGCGGCCAAGGCGCTAAAAACAGGCGTTTTTTTCATTTTCCCCTTCATCTTTCCTTTCATCAAACTCCCGTTAATTGGTGAAACTAACAGTTACACCCCCAGGCTTTCCCAAAACTTCAGCTTTTGGGAAATGCTCCCCTTTCAATAACGTAACAGACCGGTATCCCGCGGTTCCGGAAATCTTCGTCCCGCAGTTTTTCCGTCATGTCCGTAAGCTCAAGGCCCGGAAAGTCCCGCTCCGCAAGCTTGAAGCCCCTGGCGTTCACACTGAGCCAGAGCCTTCCCCCCGGGGCGAGAAGCGCCAGGCACCCTTCGATAAGTTCCCGGTGATCCCGCCTCACGTCCAGGGTCCGATCCATTTTTTTTGAATTGGAAAAGGTCGGCGGATCCAGGATGATAAGATCCCAGGTTTCGCCCCGCCTTTGCTTTTCCCCCAGGAA
>JAISWN010000308.1 GCA_031271075.1 Treponema sp. | reverse complement strand
ACAAGCAAGGATAGAAAAACAAAAACAAGCTGCCGCTTTTCATGCCGGTTGAGAATACCAAGTATAAGGCTGAATCTGGAGAGATCCTGGTTTTTCATACCGACAGTATCCTGTCAACTACCTTTTCTGAAGCATTTCCTGTTTCAAACAGGTTAAATTGATCTATGAACAGATTTAATTTTTTGATGTATAATTCCCTGTTATAATTCTTTATATTGTCTAAAAGTTTGTCATTATTAAAAGCATGCGGGAAGGGCAGGGATAAAATATCGAAGTATAATCCGCGTTCTTTGTTTATATACGCGTCATAATCATTGAGAAAAAGAAAAACGGGTTTTTTCATAAGCATAAATTCGAACATTGAACTTGAAAAATCAGTTATAAGGATATCACTTGCAATTAAAAGCTCCTGCATATCATCGTAACTGCTGACATTGATGATATCCGGGGAGAAGGGAAATTTCGTGGAATCTGGTTTCAGATTGGGATGCAGACGCAAAAAAAAGAGCCATCTGCAGGATGTATTCTCGTTCAACGATTGAAGTATAGATTTAAAAGCAATATTATAAGTTTCCCTGTCTGGATTGTCCCTAAATGTAGGGGCATATATTATGATTTTAAATTTTGGCTCAATATTATAAATTTTATATATTTTTTCACGGGCAGAAGCCGGATATTTGATTAGAATATCGTTTCTGGGAGAACCGTATTCAAGTATTTCCCCATTATACCAAAAAGAATTTCTGTACATATTTGTGCAGTAATTACTGTTCGATATCATTGCGTTGATCATTTTAGAATCGTTCTTTGCCTGTTTGATGTATACTCTTGACAGCGTAATTTCCGAATCTTTTTCTGATTTCTTAAGCCCGATGCAACCGTGCCATGTCTGTATATAGAATTGTTTTTCTCTTTTTCGGACAAAATGCTCTTTCCGCGTATTATCAATCCATATTTTCGCAGTAACCTGAAAAAAGATAGATTTTATAGAATTATATTTAACCGTTTTTATACCCGGAGGAAAATTATATTTATCCAGATTATCCACCGCCCATATTATTTCAAATTTCAGTCTGCGGCGTAGTATCGCTTCGGTTATGTATTTGGGATTATCTCCGTATCCCTTGCCGTTAAAATTAACAACAAAAACACGATTCTTATTGATAGGAAAAATACGAAAAAAATAAAACAGAAAAAGCCGAAAGCATGCAAGGAAAACAGGGTATAAAATTTTAGACATTGGAACTTTTAGTTTATTTGGATTGCATCTGTTTTAATACAGCAACCGTCCGTTCCAGGCCGTCATGAAGATTAAAAAGAGGATGCCAGCCCAGCGCTTCAATTTTTGAACTGTCAAGCAGGGCCTTGGAGGCCTTTGAGAACCCCATTGCTTCCAAATTGGATGGTTCCTCGAACTTAAGCTTTGTATTGTTAAAAGAGGCCAACAATAGAGCGATTTGACGCAAGTCTGTATCAAGATCCGGCCCGGCTATATTGTAGGCGTTCCCCTTGTCTCCCAAGGGAAGCAAATACAGTAATGCTGAACAAACATCAGCAACATAACAATAGGAAAAAAGTTGGCCGCCTTTGCTTTTCAGAACAATATCCTCGTTTATAGCGGCGTTTCTGAGGAACTGGGCTATAGCCTTGCTGTCGTCATCTCCCATGGTTGGTCCGTATACCCTTGAGCAGCGGGCGATGAGGATATCAAGGTTTTTTTGGCATATATACGCCTGACAAAGAGATTCCGCCGCCCTTTTCCCTTCCGGGTAACCGGCCCTAATGGTATTCGGATCTATATAGCCACAATAATTTTCGTCAAATAATTCGACATCACCCCTGTTCGATCCATAGATTTCAACACTGGAAAGAAACAATACCCTTTTTACATTATTTTCAAAAGAAAAATCAAGTATGTTCTTTGTCCCATATACCGAGACAAGAATGGTATCTATGGGCGCGGAAGCGTAAGCCCTGGGATGGGTGTTGCTTGCGCCATGGATAACAAAATCAATATTAAGCTTCCGGTTCAGGGGATGCAACAAATCATGCTCAATAAAATCAAAGCAAGGGAAGCCGAAATAATCTTTGAACCGTTTCACGGTTTTCTGTCTATTGCGTCCGATAGTATATATACCAATATTATCGTTATGCCGGATGTTACGGTGCATAAGTAAATCGATCAAAAAAGAGCCGATTAAACCATTGCCGCCGGTAATCAATATTTTTTTGTTTCTATAAAAATTCCAGTCAATGTTCCCGGATGAAATATTTTCGATATCCTGCTTATAGAGAGGACTGGTAATGAACATGCTGTTTCCTTGATCCCAGCATTGATTTTAAATACAGGAAAGCCTTAAATATTTCGATGTCATCAACGGTTGTTATCTTGATATTAATTTCAGAACCCCGGGAAAAATAAATCGGTTCATTCAACACGTTCATCAGTGAACAGGTGGCGCTTGGAGCTTCTATGTTTTCTGTTTTTGCCTTGCCGTGAGCCCAGAGCAGCTTTTTGAGGCTGAATATATGCGGCGTCTGGGTACGGAAAAGCTGCTCCCGGGGTATTTCCTCTTTGGAAACATAGTCATTGATACTTCTGAAGACAACCTCTGTGCAGGGTATAACCGAAACAGACGAACCATGCTTGGAATAAACGACGAGGCCATCGGAGATAACTTCCTGGGGTACCAGGGGTCTGTTGCCATCGTGGATTAAGACGGCGTCGTCTTCGGAACAATATTTTTTTAGTTCCATCAAACCGCAGTAGATTGAATCGTGTCCGGTATTTCCGCCGTTGATAATCCACCTGAGTTTTTTAATACCGTATTGCCGCGCATAAGTCCACAGAATATCATGCCAGCCTTCAAGGCAGACAACAAGAATGGCGTCAATGCTGGGATGACTCTGGAACGCCTCGAGAGTATAAATGATAACGGGTTTATCTTCCACGTATAGAAACTGTTTTGGGGTGTCCAGCTTCATCCGTTTGCCTTTTCCTGCGGCCGTGATCAGCGCAATTGTCATTTGTTTTTCACAGCTTTAAATTCAGGCCAAGCCGGACAGAAAAATTGTATAGATAATTGTTGGTATACCCTTCAGCCTTTATATACTCAGGATTAATCAGGAGGTTGTAAACAAGGCCTCCTGATACCATAAGTGCGGACGATAATGCATATAATGTATCTATACCTAGTGAAAAATCGGCCTTGAAAGACGAATGATATTTCCTGTTAAGCTCGTTATCCGCCACGCTTACCCCTACGGCTTTTCCGTACAGGTAGTTGTTGTCGGGGTTGGCCCGGCTGATAAACAAAAGGGTATCCCCTTTGGGGTAATAAAATTTGAACCCAAGGTATTGGGCGTTGCCGCCGGGACTAATCGGGTTACCCAATATCTGGCCCTTATTGGTATACCCGTGTCTGTTTATATGGTGAAAATAGAAAGAATAGGGCCATTGAAACTGGAAATCCTGGGTCATCTCCATCCAGTTGAATTCAAAAACAAGTTCCCCGTAGATCTGTTTTTTAGGCAGGATGTTAAAAGACTTTCTTAAACCTGCGGTATAGACAGTTGTATGAAAGGGATGGCGGATATATCCCGGAAGCCACCCTCCGACATAGTCGTCAATACCCAGTTCGCCATAGATCTCAAATCCGACCTGGGGAAAAACCCAGGATAAACCGAAAGAGGCTTTCTGATCTTCGTAGGTATTGTCATCACTCGGGAACATATATTTCAAATTTTCTGCTTTCCAGGGCACGAGGCATACCCGGTTTACCATGAGGGTCAGGCCGGAAATGAAGGAGGGGGCATAGGCAAAGGAAAACCCGTGAAACATAGTGTTGTCATTAGACGTGTCGTTGTCAAAATAATCCGACTCGGTTAGGCGGCCGATCCAAACCCGCGCCTCAAAATCCCCGATGTACCAGTCAAGCCAGGGTATGGTAACCGATTGCCTGCGGAGGCCGATGTCGAATTTCGGGTATGCCGGGGCGTTGTTGGAATGGAGGATAGGGTTGATCCTGGCCGGGCCAAGCCAGATGGTTTGGGTTCCGAAACCGATGGTAAGGGTCTTCCACGTATATCTAATCTCCGAGTCCCCCCAATCGTACACCAAAAAAGGCAGATCGCCGAAGCGCTGGGGAGCGTCAATCCCGTAACCCCAGAAGTAGCCATATTTATTGGGATTGGTTTCATTAGGCATTACTGAAGGCATTATATCGAATCCAAGATTTTGGGAAAAACTTAGCTGGGGTTTGAATGTCAGATCAAACCCGTATACTTCAAGCCTGACGCCGGCAGAGAGGCTTGTATTGAGCCCCCTGCCTTGCCAGAGGGCGCCGTCATAGTAACCATAGGGCGCGGCCGTATTGAAAGAAACAAACAGCTCAGGACCATAGACGCGCAGGGCGATGGAATCGGACCATTTATGGGTACGGCCCAGGTTAAGCCCGTCCCACGGGTGCCGGACACCGGGCGAGACGGCCCACACCGAGTCCGAAAGGGTACGGTAGCCGAGGGTGGGCCGTTTGGTGAGGTCCAGCAGGGAGAGGAAGTCGTAGTATTCTTCTTCAGCGGACTTGAGCGGTTCCTGGGCCTCCAGGGGAAGGGGCAAGGCGCCAAGGGCTAATAATAGTATTACTGTAATTAAAAATAAACGGTTCATTGTTCTAGGCTCCAAAGAAATGTCCGATGCCGATAAACAGTTCCGATTTGGTCAGTTTACCGTTTTTAAGCCAGGCTTCAAGATCGATGCCGGCGCTGATCCTGAGATAAAGGCTGCGCATGAATTCCGGAAAAACCAGGGCTTCCATGCCGCCGGTATAGTACATCTTGAGGGGCGGCTGATCGTTCAGGTTGCCTGAAATATGGACGAGGGCGATGTCAAGCATAGGGGAAAGGTACATGTCAAAGTTAAAGATACGCATTTTCGACTTGTTGAACCAGTCGGAGGGCCGGGCGGTGAAAACCTTGAAGGGAAATTCCAGATTCAACGAGAGCATCCGGTCGGCCCAGATATCTTGGTTGAGGATCCCCCGCAGCACGTCCCCCGCGTCTTCCACATATTTTTCGGGAAAAGTGTAAAACCAGTGACGCCAGAGGAGCCTTGACGACATGCCCAGGAAATCGGTAAAAACAAAATACCCTCGGGCGTCTACCGAATACTGGGTGTTCCAGTACTCCCGGTTGTGGTTGTAGTTACTATTGGTGTTAAAGTAAACATCCATTCCCTTGCGGTAGTTCCCGATCCAGTCCACCCGGTCAAAGCCAAGGCTCTGGCTCAGGCTGGTAATGGGCCCCTTGAGAAGGTCGTTGAAATAATGGAGGTGGGAGTTGGCGGGATTATAAGCAATATCCTCGGATATCTTGGGCTGGTAGGTAAGTTCTCCGTAGTCAAACACCTTGATGCCCGTGGGTATCTTCCAGGATGTGGAAAATTCCACGGAATTAACGAGACCTTCAAAATAATCGCCATACTCCTCGTGGTAACGCCGCGCGGTCTTGGGATACCAGGTGGTATAATGGGACACGTCAAATATAAAAGTGGTGGTTTTGAAGGGCAGCTCCATGGAAACCCCGGTAGTGTTTTTGTAGCCCAGGGCTTCCTGCCAGGTGTAGTTAAGTTCATTGTCAAAATTGATGTTCCACTTAAGGCCGAGAGCCTGAAAGGGGATGTCCGTGTCGATGAGAAAGTTAAAATTGCTTTCCTGATCCTGGTTAAGGGAGTAGCCCAGGTCTATGCGCAGGGCGTTCATGGTTCCGAAAAAATTGTAGTCCCGGGCTTTCATGGTAATATCGAGGCCGGTATTGGGATCCCAGAGGGGTTTGGGAAACGCTATGATATTCCAGGTGTCGCTGACGGTGACCAGGAGATCCACCGGTATTTTCCCGTCTTCCCCGGCTTCTCCGATAGTATAGTCGATCCGCGCGTCGTCCTTGAGTACCCGCTGGTTGATCAGCCGCTGGGTGCGGTCGTGGATATAAAGTTCAAGATTTGCCTTGCCGGTAATCTCCTCTCCCTTTTCGAATTTCCCGTTGTACATCAGGGCGAAGGGAAGGGATCGGCCGGTGATGTTGAAGTCGATGTTACGGATAATGTAGACGGTTCGATCCGCTGAAGGGGCGCTGGTTCCCGGCCCGGCGGAGGCTGCGGGGGAACTTTCGGGCCCGGGAAGGGAGCCTTCGCCGGCCGCGGTTTCCTGCTGCTGAGCCGGAACAAGGCCGGGCCTGATGGCAAGGAAAAGGAAAACGAAGGCGATGCTGCAACACGTGATTCTGCGCAAATGGTTTACCTGCCTATTGAACGTTTTCCAAAAACCGGAGTTTCGGGAAAGCCTCCGTTTTTAAGCCGGCGGGAGAGTAAGTTTCGCCAGCGATCTGTGGCGCTTGCAGGTTTACGCGCGGAGCGCGGCAAACTGCTAGTACCAGGCCGGCCGGTAAAGGTTTCCGGCGATAATATTTCTGAGCAGCGAAGTTTCCGGTGGAGCGTCCGCCTTGGTCTGCACGGCGCCCTCCGCGGCGGGGACGATAAACACCAGCCTGCCCCCCCTTTTCTTTTTGTCCCCTTCTAGGGCCCTCAGGAACGACTCAATATCGCCCATGAGGGGATGGGGGGCGGCAATTTCGTAGCCGTAGGAAGAAAAGAGCCGGCTTATGGCTTCCGCCCGGGAGGGGGGGGTTATGCCAAGGGCCAGCCCCAGCTCGCAGGCCCGGATTACACCCCAGGCCACCGCTTCCCCGTGGGAAAGGCGGCCAAGTCCGGCGGCGGATTCAAGGGCGTGGGCGAAGGTATGCCCCAGGTTCAGCAGGGCCCGCCGGGTTCCGGTCTCCCTGGGATCGGACTCGACGACGCGGCCCTTGTAGGCAATGGCCCGGGAAAGACAGTCCGTGAGCCTTTCCGCGCTCCCTTCAAGGAGACGCCGGGTAAAGGTTTCCGGAAAAGACGCGGAAAAACTGCCGGGGGAGAGATCCTGGGTGAGGGAAGCGGCAAGGGTGAGGAATTCATCCCCGTCCAATACGGCGGTCTTGAGGAGTTCCGCCATGCCGGACTTCCATTCCGCCGGGGGGAGGGTGCTGAGACTGTCGAGGGGAAGGTATACGCATCGGGCCGGGTAGAACGTTCCGGCCAGGTTCTTGATTCCGAAAAGGTCGAATCCGGTCTTGCCCCCCAGGGCGGCGTCTGCCATACCCAGGAGGCTGGTGGACACGATACAGAGCCGGGTTCCCCGCATGTACACCGACGCGGCGAAAGCGGCCAGATCGCTTACCACCCCGCCGCCGACGGCGATAAAGAGGCCGTCCCGGCCCAGGCCGGCCTCCCGGGCGGAACGGAGGATCTGTTCCACCGAAGCCCAGTTTTTTTGATCCTCCCCCGGGGGAAGCGAACAGAGAGAAGCCCGGCCTTCGGGAACCGGCCCGGAGGAAATTTCCCCGGCCCCGGCGGCTCCGCTCCGGGCTATGGCTTGGGCTATAGGGAGAGTGTTTTTGTCGCATACCAGGAGGCAGCGGGAAACCGGCTTAACATCCTCTTCCCCCGCCGTTTTGCGGCTTATGTCCCGGACAATGTCTTCAAATCCCGGAAGCTCCCGCGTGATCCGCACTTTTGACGGAAAGCCGGAAAAATTAAAACTATAATCGGTGGTAATCAAATCAAATACGGTTGAGCCGCTTCCAAAACCAAGGGATTTTGGAACAGCCCGGGAACAGGCGCGGAAAAAACTCCGGCGGGCGCCGCCTCCGGAGGGAGTATACGCCCCAAACAGGGCGCTGATTCATCGCCGCCGCAGAAACGGGGCGCGCATCCGGAAGGCATACGCGGCCGAAACACGCTCTATGACACCGGCTGTAAGCTCACATAACAGTTAACCATAGCATACCCGGACTTGAATATCAACACGCGCCCTGGTTGGCCCGGCAATTTTACGTTTACCGGGCCAAGCTTACGGGGAAAGCCCCCGCGCAAGGGATTGGAGGGGTGCGAAGCAGCCCCGGCGCAATGCGCCGGGGCCGGAGCTTAGCGGAGCCCCGAAAAGCCCGGTTTGCGGCGTTCTACGCCGCAAATGCGCCCAAATTTCTCAAATTTGTCTCAAATTCTCTATTGTAAAATTACCGGTTAGCCTGAAAGATTCGACATGAGGGATTCGATGAAATTCAGGATCTCCGAGTGGATCAGCGGCCCTGACTTATCAAGGGCGGAAAGATAGACGCGCCATTGTTCCACAAAATCCGCGGCGTCCCGGCGGTTGAGGGGGAGGCGCTTCCCGATAAGAAGGGCTTCGGCGTTTTTGTCCCGCAAGATTCCCTCTCCGGCAAAGACAAGGCGGATATCGGTAAGGGTGGTTTTCTGGTTTTTTAATATAAACACCATGACCCCGTCGTTTTTTCCCGAATTGCGGCTGCCGAATTTCCGGCGGGCCGTATAGCTCCACTGTTCCAGGGGGATGCGGATCCGGGTGAGGAGTTCCTGGGGCCCGATTGCCGGAGGGCCGGGGGGGGAGGAAAAACGGGAGGCGGAGATCCACCGGGCGCTTTGGGCGTTCCGCAGTTCGTAAACCGCGTCCAGGGCGGCCAGGGGGGCGGAAATGTCCAGGCGGCGGTTTTTGACACAGAGATTGCCGCCCATGGTGGCCAGGTTCCGTAACTGGGGGCCGGCAATGCCTTCGATGCAGCGGGTAAGGGCTTCCGGGACGATCTTGCCCATCCGGGTAATCTCGTTGAGTTTTACCATGGCGCCGATTTCCAGGTACCGCTCGGTCCGGGTGATACGTCCCAGCTCGTCAATTTTGTCCAGGGAAAGGATGGTTTGGGGCAGGGTCAACTGCGCCGTCCCCTGGTTCCGGATAATTTCGGTGCCTCCGGCAAAGGGAACCGCGTCGGGAAAACGGGTCCAGACGGTAAAAAGCTCCGGGAAAGAGCCGGGAAAGAAGACTTGGTTAAGCTGATCGGCCATAGATCCTCCGCCGGCGTATTTCGGATACCGCCAGGGCCGCTTCTACCAGGCTGTCCGGATCGGTGCAGCGGCATTTGATCCCATCGAAAGCGGGGAGGATGTCCTCCCTGCCGGGCCGGGGAATCCGCTCCAGGAGGGACTCCAGGGCCAGTATCTTTCCGGTGGTACAGAACCCGCAGGTTTTATGGCCGGTCCGGGAGAAGCCTTCAAGGATATCCTGGTATTCGTCGGTTTGGGAAAAGGCCTCGATGGTGATGATCTCGCTGCCCCGGACGCGGAAGGCGGGAATAAGGCAGGACTGGGCTATGTTTCCGTTAAAAATTACCGTACAGGCCCCGCAGCAGCCGGTGAGGCAGCCGATCCTGGTTCCCCCCAGTCCGAATGTGTCCCGCAGGATATCAAGAAGCCGGACATCCGCCCCGGTCCGGACGACCACGTCTTCGCCGTTCAGGATAAAGTCTATAGTCATACCGGCTTCTCCTCTTTGCGCAGTTTGCCCGCTTCCCGTATATCTTCCGGCAGGAGGGGAATCTTTCCGAACCGGTGATCCATGGCCTGGGAGACCGCCTGGACGTAGGCCGCGGGAACGCAGTTGAAGGGGAGATCGCCGATGCCCTTGGGGTCAAGGCCGCCGTTCCGGAGAAATTCGATACGGATGGGGGGGATTTTCCCGGGGCTGGGTATGTCGTAGCCCTCTATCCCCTCTTTGGGAATTGCCCCATCCTGGTACCAAAGCTTTTCCCGGGAAGCCCAGCCGAGGGCCTGGATCGCGGCGGTTTTCAGGCCGGCCCGGGCGCCGGATTCGGAAAGTATCTTTCCCCCGTCGATCCCCAGCCAGATGCCCCGGATCAGGGGGCTGAAAGAAGCGGGGTATATTTCCACTTCCACCACCGCCGCGCCCCAGCCCAGCCGGCTGAGGCTTGCGAGGTTAAGGCCCCTCCCCGCAAGGCTGTCGATATAGCTGTCCCCGGAGGCTTTGGCTTTGACCGGCCGGGCCTGGCGGCGCACCGTAATGGGCAGGGGATTCCGGAAACGCTGTTTGCGGATGGCAAGGCAGCAGTGTTCCACCAGTCTGGTAAGGGTAGTGATGTTCCGGGACAGGGTCCCGGGGCCCGAATCGGGGCCTTCGGCGGTGTTTTGAGCCGGAACCTTCACCTTTTCCGGCTCAATTGCCAGGATCTCCGACGCGATGTTCCCCCAGATCCGGCCGAAATCATCGCCGGAACTGACCATGCTGGTCCGTATCTCCAGGGAACCGTCCTTTTCCAGGGTCAATTCCACCCCGTAGGCCCCCCGGTCCCCGCCGGGGTAGAGGAGTCCGTTTCCCTGCCAGGCTGTGGCGATTCCGATACCCCGGCGCCCGCCGTTGAGGGATTCGCCGCGCTCCTGAAGCCCGCGGGTCCGCCGGTTCTGGCGGAGAAGCTCGTAGGAAGCCCACTTGCGGTAGTAGCCGCTCATCCCCGCGGCGGTATCAATGAGTTCGTTCAGGGGCGACTTTTCCCTGACGGGGATTCCCGAAGGGAGGAAACCGGTGTTGCCGGGCTGGTGGTTTTTCCGCCACGCCGCCGGATCCTGCCGGAGGGTATCGGCGATATGGGAGATGTGCAGTTCCATGGCGAAGAAGCCCTGGGCCGCGCCGAATCCGGCAAAGGGTCCCTGGGGGGGGATGTTGGTCTGTACGGCCCGGGAGGAGAGCTTTACCCCGGCCAGGCGGGAGCTTCCCATGAGCCCCAGGGAGGTCTGATCGAGGATCTCCCCGGTAAAGATCCCCTGGGCGCCCAGATTGATCGTGGCGCCTATTTTGGTTCCCAGGATTTCCCCCCCTTCCCCCAGGGCGCCGCGGATTTCTATTTCCGATTCGCTGCGTTTGGGGGAATAGCGGAAGTCCTCTTCCCTGGTGTAGAGGATCTTCACCGGCTTCCCGGTAACGAAAGCCCCCAGGGCGGCGTGACAGGCCACCAGGGAGGGAAACCAGATCTTCCCGTCCAGGGAAAGGCCGATACGGGTACATTCCACGGCGATCCGGTCTCCATCCATGCCCAGAACCAGGGCAACGGAGCGCCTGACGTGAAAGGGCCACTGGGTGGCGGTATGGATGGTGAAAAGGGGTTCTCCGGCGTTTTCCCCCTGCCTTTTCTTTCCCCGGTACTCCGCCGCCGCGCCCGCCGGCTCGGCGCACCAGTGTTCCTGGATACCGGTCCGGTAAATCCCGCTGACTATGGTTTTTGCCCTGGTGAAGGTATCTTCTATGTCCTCCGGGGAGAAATGCCTTTCCCCCAGGATCATTTCCGGCGGCGCGTTCCGGCCGGAGAAGACCGGCCTTTCTTCCTCCGCCTGAACCGTGACCAGGAGGGCGTACTCGGCAAGTTTTATCCGGTCGGGCCCCAGGAGGATAGCCACCGGCTGGCCGGCGTAGGAAAGGGCCTCGGCGGCCAAGATAGGAACCGGCGAATCCTCCGGCGACAGGGGGGACAGGAAATTTTTTCCCGGGATGTCTTTTGCGGTGATCAGGGTGTATGAGGCGGGTAACTTGGGGCACTCGACGGATTTTAAGCGGCCCCGGGCAAGGGGGGAACGGATGGTAAGGCCGTGCAACATGGAGCGAAACGAGATATCCTGGAGCATTTCAGGGCGCCGCATACCCTACGCATTATATTGCCGGCCCAGGGCTTTGACCATAGCGGTAACCTTTTCAACCATTTTTCCGTCCATCCCCTGCCAGATGGGGAGGGAGATCACCCGCTTAAAGGTTTTGAGGGCTTCGGGAAAGTCCCCTTCTTCCAGGCCGTAGGCGTTCCGGTAGTAGGGCATGGTGTGGAGGGGGATAAAGTGAACCGATACGCCCACCCCCCCTTCCTGGAGCTTCCGGGCAAATTCGTCCCGGGAGACCGACAGGGTTCCGGGGTTAAGCCGCAGGGGGTAGAGGTGCCAGGCGTTGCCCGGCCCGCCGGGAGGGACGGTGAAATGGGGATCCCCGGAGAAAGCCTCGTTGTACCGGGCGGCTATTCCCTCCCGGAGGCTCAGGAACTCCCGGCTCCGGCTCAGTTGTACCCGCCCCAGGGCGGAGAGGAGGTCCGGGAGATTGTACTTGTACCCGGCCTCCACCACCGAGTAGTACCAGGGGGCTCTGGGGTCGGTGTACCGGTTCCAGATACTCCGGTCTATCCCGTGGGAACGCATAACCGGGATTCTGGCGGCCAGCTCCGGGTCCCGGCAGGCTACCATACCCCCCTCCCCGGTGGTAATGGTCTTGGTGGCGTAGAACGAGAATACCCCCGCGTCCCCCAGGGTTCCGGCAAAGGCGGCCTCCCCGCTTTTCCCGGCGCCGGGGATCAGGGAGGGGAAGGAGTGGGCCGCGTCTTCCACCACCCTGAGTTTGTAAGACCGGGCAATGTCCCGGATGGCCCCCATGTCGCAGGGGAGGCCGCCGTAATGGACCGGAACCACCGCAGCGGCCCGGCCCCGTGGCCCGAAGCCCCCGGCCTTGAGCCCGCCGGATCGGGGAGGGTAGGCGGGAAGCCCCCCGGCAAGCCGTTCCAGGGTCGCCTTCAGGGCCCCGGGGTCTATATGAAAACCGCCGGGGAGGGAATCCACGAAGACCGGTTCCGCCCCCAGGTACCGGACCACTTCCGCCGTGGAGGTGAAGGTGAAGCTGGGAACCAGGACCAGATCCCCCTGCCTGACCCCGCAGGCTTCCAGGGCCAGGTGGAGGCCGCTGGTGGCGGAATTGACCGCCAGGCAACGGATGGAGCCCTGCGGGCTTTCACGCTCCGGGGAGCCGAGAAATTCGGCGAATTCCCGCTCGAAGGCCAGGGTTTCCCCGCCCGTGGTAAGCCAGCCGGAACGGAGTACCCGGAGGACCGCCTCCTCCTCCCCTTTCCCGATCAGGGGCCGGGCAAAGGGGATGGGTTCCCCCAAGTCCCCCGGAGAACCGGCCATTAGGGGCACGGGCCCACCTTTACCTTGCCGTCCCTGAATTTGATCCCCATGTTTTGGAGGGCCGGCCTCTTCCGGCTCTTTTCCCCAGGCGGAGTTTCCCGGCCGGGGCCAAGCCGCGCCGCAGGGCAGGATCGGGACCCGGCCGCCGGATCGGCTGATGCCGGCAAAGCGGAACAAACTCCCAGGCCGGGAACCGCCTCCGCCAGAAGCCGCCGGAGGAGTTCCCTGTTCCGGTAGTCCCCCGGACAGGCGGGATCGAACTTGCAGATCCGCCGCAGTTTCTCCGTAAGGGCGGCAAGATCCGTTTCGGAGGGCCCCTTCCGCTCCACCTTGAGGATCCGGCTGTAGGGGGTTTCCCGGGGGATCTCGTCGTCGTTCCAGAGCTTTTCATCCAGCCTTTCCCCGGGCCGCAGACCCACGTATTCGATCTTGATGTCTTCCTCGGGTTCGAAGCCGTAGAACCGGATCATCTGTTCCGCCATATCCCGGATACGGACAGGTTCCCCCATGTCCAGGAGGTAGAGGCCCGCGTTTTCCCCGACCCCCCCGGCCTTGAGCACCAGGGAACAGGCCTCCGGGATGGTCATGAACCAGCGGCGCATTTCCGGGTGGGTTACCGTTACCGGGCCGCCCTTTTCGATCTGTTTCTGAAAGAGGGGCATAATGGAGCCCCGGGAACCCAGTACGTTGCCGAAGCGGACCGCCATAAACGCGGAGCCTTCCCCCGGCCCCCTCCCGGCGGGACGGGTTTTACCGGCCGCTTCCAGAACCAGTTTTTCGCAGAGATACTTGGAAGCCCCGTATACCGAGACCGGGTCTACCGCCTTGTCGGTGGTGATATGGACAAAACGCTTTACCCGGTGTTTCCCCGCGGCCCGGATCAGGTTTTCCGTGCCGAAGAAGTTGTTTTCAATGGCCGCTACCGGGTTCTCCTCCATCATGGGCACATGCTTGTAGGCGGCGGTGTGGAAGATCACGTCCGCCCGGAGCTTCCCCAGGATGTAGTCCACATAGTCCCCGTCCTTGAGGTCCCCGATAACGGGAACCAGGACCGCCTTTTCCCCTACCCCCTCTTCCTGGAGAAGCCGGAGTTCCCGGTCTATCTGGTAGATAGAATTCTCCCCGTGCCCGAAGAGGTAGAGCCGGGACGCGCCCCCGGAGAGAAGCTGGCGGCAGAGTTCGCTCCCGATGGAACCCCCGGCCCCGGTAACCAGCACCCGCTTGCCCCGGAGATAGGCCAGGCTTTCCCGCAGGTTTATGGCCGCCGGGGTACGGCCCAGGAGATCCTGGGGATCGATACTTCTGGTCTGGATCAGGTGGGCGTCCCCCTGGATGATCTGGGATATGCCCGGAAGGATGCGGATCTTCTCGAAGCCCGCCTTTTTCAGGATGCCGTAGATTTCTTTCAGGTACTCCCGGCTCGCGCCGGGGATGGCGATGATAGCCTCGTCCGCCGCCTTCATCCTGAGCAGCCGGGCCACGTCCCGGATAGGGCCCAGCACGGGCACCCCGTCTATCCGGCGGCCGATTTTTTCCGGATCGTCATCCAGAAAGGCCACCACCTCCCCGAATACGGCCTTGGCCCTGATCTCGTTAGCCAAAGTCTGGCCGGCGAAACCTGCCCCGATAATGTAAAGACGCCCGGATTTTTTAGTGGTCATTGTTTTTTAACGAAGCTCCGGGCTTCCGCCCGGGCCGGAACTTAGGAACCCCGCAGTGCCTTAGGACCTCCACGGGTCCTTGCTCAATGCCTTACCGGCTGGGCAGCCCCGATCACCTCGAAGGCCAGGTCAATGGCAAAAGAGTCATTGTAAAGATCCAGCTTGATCTTCGCTCTCCCTTTTCTCTTATCGACCTTTATTATCTTGCCCTCAAGACCCATAAGGGGCCCTTCGGTAACCACGATGCGGGAATTTTCGTTGAAGTAGACCTTGGAGAGCCCGGCTATGGGGCCCACGTCCCTGATAAAGTGGAGTACCG
>JAISWN010000297.1 GCA_031271075.1 Treponema sp. | reverse complement strand
CTCTGGGGCTGGACATCTATTTCGCCCATCCCTATCACTCATGGGAGCGGGGACTCAACGAACACACCAACGGGCTGATACGGCAGTACCTGCCTAAAAAAACACCTTTTGATACGCTTACCCAAAAACAGCTTGACAAAATCGTTGATAGAATCAACAATCGGCCTCGCAAGGTTTTAGGCTACCTGACTCCTTACGAAGTTTTTTCGCTATAAAATTCGCACTTCAGAAAAAATTCCGCGTTACAAAACATCATGCATAAGCTTCCCCTTTTAGCGCGCCCGCCGCTGCTAAAAGTTGCTGCCGCTCTTGGTAATAAGTTCCTCGTCCCGTTCGGTAAGGGGAATCTGTTTGCCTTTGGCGTCGTAAATGGTCATGTCCAGGGCCAGGCCCCGGAGTTCCTGAACCAGCACGTTGAAGGACTCGGGGATACCCGCCGTGGTGGAAGGTTCCCCCTTCACGATGGCCTCGTAAATTTTCGACCGGCCGATCATATCGTCGCTCTTGATGGTAAGGAGTTCCTGCAAGGTATTGGCCGCGCCGTAAGCCTCCAGGGCCCAGACCTCCATCTCACCCAGCCGCTGGCCACCGAACTGGGCCTTACCGCCCAGGGGCTGCTGGGTTACCAGGGAATAGGGGCCGGTGGAACGGGCGTGCATCTTGTCGTCCACCAGGTGGTGAAGTTTGAGGAAGTAGATAACCCCGCAGAAGATGGGGTTCACAAAGGGTTCGCCGGTACGGCCGTCCCGCAGGGTGGTCTTACTGGTAACCGGAAGCGCCGCTTCCTTGAGCTTCTCCTCGATCTGCTCCGTGGAGGGAGACTGGAACACCGGCGCGCTGAACCACTCGTCCAGGGTGGAAGCGGCCCAGCCCAGTTCCGTTTCGAGGAGCTGTCCGATATTCATCCGGGAGGGAACCCCCAGGGGGGTAAGGCAGAGTTCCAGGGGGGTGCCGTCTTCCATATAAGGCATGTCCTCCTCCGGCAGGATCCGGGCCACCACCCCCTTGTTGCCGTGACGGCCCGCCATCTTGTCCCCTTCCCTCAGCTTCCGCTTGGTGGCGATAAGCACCTTGACCACCTCGTCTACCCCGGGATTGAGATCGTCCCCTTCGGTACGCTTGAGGCGCTGGATGTCAATGATAGTCCCCTCAATGCCGTGGGGAACCCGGAGGGAAGAATCCCGTACTTCCTTGGCCTTCTCGCCAAAGATAGAGTTGAGGAGTTTGAATTCCGGCGTAGTCTCCGTTTCACTCTTGGGGGTAACTTTGCCTACCAGAATATCCCCGGAGCGCACTTTGGCGCCCACCATGATGATCCCTTCGCTGTCAAGGTTGTCCAGGCTTTTTTCGGAAGTGTTGGGGATGTCCCGGGTTATTTTCTCCGGCCCCAGCTTTGTCTCCCGTACCTCGGTAAGGAATTCCTTGATGTGGATGGAGGTAAACATATCCTCCTTCACCACCCTTTCCGAGATAAGGATAGAATCCTCGTAGTTGTAACCGTTCCAGGGCATAAACCCCACCAGGATATTCCGCCCCAGGGCAAGCTCCCCGCTTTTTGTGGCGGGCCCGTCGGCGATAACCTGGCCCTTGGCCACCTTTTCCCCTAATTTGACAATGGGCCGCTGGTTGTAACAGGTATCCTGGTTGGTCCGCTGATACTTCGCCAGCCGGTACAGATCAAAACCCTCCTCATTGGTTTCGGGAGCCTTGGTCGTACCGTCATCGGGCTTTACCACGATCTCCTGGGAGGTAACCCGCGTTACGGTTCCGTTACGCCGGGCCTTGACCAGCACCCCCGAATCGTAGGCGCACTTCCCTTCCATGCCGGTCCCCACCCGGGGGGCGTCGGGAAACACCAGGGGTACGGCCTGACGCTGCATGTTTGAGCCCATGAGCGCCCGGTTGGCGTCGTCGTGTTCCAGAAAGGGGATAAGGGACGCGGAAACCGAAATGATCTGCTTCGGCGACACGTCCATGTACTGAATTTCCCCCGGAGAGCGGGTAGTATAGTCCCCCTGACGGCGGCAGGAAACCTGCTCGTCCGCGAAGGAACCGTGGCTGTTGATCTTTGCCGAAGCCTGGGCGATATAGTAACGATCTTCGTCCATGGCGGAAAGGTACTCGATATCCCTGGTAGCCTTGCCGTTTACCACCCTGCGGTAGGGGGTTTCCAGGAAACCGTACTCATTCACCCGGGTATAGTTGGCCAGGGACACGATAAGGCCGATATTCGGGCCTTCCGGCGTTTCAATGGGGCACATCCGGCCGTAATGGGTGTAATGGACATCCCGGACCTCAAAACCGGCCCGGTCACGGGAAAGACCGCCGGGCCCCAGGGCGTTGAGCCTGCGTTTATGGGTCAGTTCCGCCAGAGGATTCACCTGATCCATGAACTGGGAAAGCTGGCTGGAACCGAAAAACTCCTTAATCGCCGCCACCACCGGCTTAATCGAGATAAGATCCTGGGGTTTGATGGTATCCGTCTCTTTCAGGCTCATCCGTTCCTTGGCGATCCGCTCCATCCGGCTAAAGGCGGTCTTCATGGAATTCGCCATCAGTTCGCCCACCGACCGGACCCGGCGGTTGCCCAGATGGTCGATATCGTCGATATTCTCCTCCCCCACGTACACGGTGATCAGGAATTTCATAGTGGCGATAATATCCTGCCTGGTAAGGGTAAAATCCTCCAGGGGAGGCTTAAAATCGAACTTCTTGTTCAGCTTGTAACGCCCCACCTTGCCCAGATCGTAGCGGCGGCTGGTGAAGAACATCCCCAAAAGGTCCTTCTCGGCGGCGTCCACGGTGATGGACTCGCCGGGCATCAGCACCGAGTAGACCGCCGAAAGGGCATCTTCCCGGGAAGGCTCGTCCCGGCTGGGATCTTCCTTAACGAATTTGATCTCCTCCCGCTCAAAACAGTTCAGAAGCATGTTGGAATTGAGGGAACGGTTCGGGGAATAATCGCTGCCGGGATTCTCCCGATCCTCAAATTTGATAAGCTCCACGCTGGCAATGCCGTTGGCAAGCAATTCGTCCACATTGTGGGGGTGAAGCTTCTCCCCGGCCCGGTAGAGTTTCTTCCGGCCGTCCCCGCGTGTTTTGGCCCGGCTTTCCTCCCCCTCTTCCTCTCCGGCCGCAATCCACACCGCCGAGGCAAGCACCTTGCCGGAAATTTTTTCCCTGGTTTCCCGGTCGTCCCGTACATCCAGGGTTTCAGAGGTGTAAAAGGCCCGGATGATCTCCTCCCGGGTCTCGTAACCCAGGGCCCTAAGGAAAATAGTCCCCAGGATACGCTTCTTCCGGTCTATCTTGGCGTAGATAAGCTCCCGCTTCTGGTCGATTTCGAATTCCAGCCAGCTCCCCCGGTAGGGGATGATCCGGGAGGAAAAGATCCCCTTCTCGTGGCTGAA
>JAISWN010000266.1 GCA_031271075.1 Treponema sp. | reverse complement strand
CCCGGTATCTTCATCCCCTCGTGGAGATCCTCAAAGGTAACCACCCCCTTCTGCATGATCGGTTTGGGGTAGCCTTCCCGGGGATCGCGGCCGGGTTTTCTCAGTTCCTCCACAATATCGTTGATCGTGGCGTCCCCCACGCCGTGTTTCGCTTTCAGTTCCTCAACCAGCGCGGAAGAAAGATTTCCGGTAAGGGTACGGGTAGTCGCGGCGTCTCCCCCGTCTCCCGCCAGTACGGCCCGGATATCCCGGGCAACCCGGTAGTTTTCCGGATGAACCCAGGTATTGTCCAGGGGTTCGGCGCTTTCGGGTATCTTCAGGAAGCCCGCGCACTGTTCGTAGCTCTTGGGGCCCATGCCGCTGACACCGGTAAGCTCCTCCCGGCTTGCGATAGAACCTTTTTCGTCCCGGTACTGGACGATCCTCTTCGCCAAAGAACTGTTGATCCCCGAAACGTACTTCAAAAGAGAAACGCTGGCGGTGTTCAGGTTTACACCCACGTTGTTCACCACCGAAGAAACCACCTCGTCCAGGGTTCCGGAAAGCTTTTTCTGGTTAAGATCGTGCTGGTAAAGCCCCACGCCGATGGATTTGGGATCTATCTTTACCAGTTCCGCCAGGGGATCCTGAAGCCGCCGGCCAATGGAAATAGCCCCCCGGATGGTCAGATCCAGATCGGGGAATTCCTCCCGGGCAATATCGCTGGCGGAGTACACCGAGGCCCCGTCTTCATCCACCACCGTGTAAAGCACTTCAAGGTTGTTTTCGGCGATAACCTGGGTAACTATTTCCTGCGCTTCCCGGCTGCCCGTACCGTTACCCACGGCGATAAGCTGGATATCGTACTTCTTTATCCCCCCAAGAATGAGTTTTTTCGCTTCCTCCGCCTTGTGGTTGTAGATAACAAAGTTCCCCAGGTACTTCCCCGTATCGTCCAGAAAAGCGCATTTCGTGCCGGTGCGGATACCGGGATCGATCCCCAGCACCCTGGTTCCCTTGATGGGACGCTGCATAAGCAGGTTTTTAAGGTTCTGACTGAAGACAGAGATGCCGTGATCGTCCGCGGCGTCGCTCTGATCCCCCCGGACCTCCCGGATCACCGCCGGGCCGAGGAGCCGTTTCAGGCCGTCCTCGATAGCGGTCCCGTGGTAATCGTTATGGATCTCGTATTTCCGCTGCAACATTTCGGCGGCGGCGTTCTCGTCCACATCAATGCTTATGTCCAGCACCCCTTCCCTTTCCCCGCGGTTGATGGCCAGTATCCGGTGGGGTTTTATCCGGGAAAGGGACTCCTTGTAGTCCCAGTACATCTGGTAGGTAGAGGTTTTCCTGGCCTCCTCGTCGCCGATCCCCTCCTTTCCCGAGGCTTTCGAGACGATATTCCCATCTTTCAGGTAGAAACTCTTTATACCGGAACGGTTTCCCGTATCCTGGCTGACTTCCTCGGCGATAATATCCATGGCGCCCTTCAGGGCCTCTTCCACGCCGGGCACCGAAAGTTCGGGGTTTTCCGGGTTTTCTTTCACGAATTCGGCGGCCTTTAACATCAAAGCCGCCCCATCCAGCTTCTTCATCGCTTCCGCCAGAGGCCCCAGCCCCTTTTCCGCGGCTATCATGCCCCTGGTCTTCTTTTTCCGCTTGTAAGGGGCGTAGATATCCTCCAATTCCACCAGGGTAGCGGCTTTGCTGATGTTCCCATAGAGGGCCTCAGTAAGCTTACCCTGTTCAAAAATGCCCCGCGCTATTTCGATCCGGCGGTTTTCCAGGTTTTTCCTGCTGGTAAACAGATGATCTATGTCCCGAATTTGCACCTCGTCAAGGCTTCCGGTCTTTTCCTTGCGGTACCGGGCGATAAAAGGCACGGTGCTTCCTTCGGCAATAAGGGAAACTACCGCCTGAACCTGCCCGAAATTGACGGAGAGGCTTCCGGCGATACTTTTCATGATATTCACTTCGTTAACGGCAAGAGAGTCAATAAATTCCTTGGTAATTTCCATAAGCTACTATCTTATCGAAGATGGAACGGCAAAACAAGCCGCTTGCCGGTACATTTACCTGCCCGGACTTTCAAAATTCGTAACTATTCAGTCGTAACGCGGTTCCGGAACTTTTCTTGTTTTCCGGTGCTTTCGAACTAAAGTCCGCACGAAGGGGGCTACCGAAACAAGAGGGTAGTGCGGAAAGCGGACGCTTCCCACACTACCCCCAACTCTGCCGCCGTTTCCTGTCAGCCTGCTGCGTTTGCAGATTTTTGCGCCGCTTTGTGCCGCAAAAACCACGATTTACGGGCTGCCGCGAACCAGAGGTTCGATGGAGTTTGCAAGGTAAAAAACCGCCCTTGGACGATTTTTTACGCGAAGCGCAACAAACTCCTAGAAGCTCTCTGACTCGGGAGGCGGAACGGCTTTTTTTGCCCGGGGCCTGGCCGGTTTTTTCGCCGCAGCTTTCCCTTTGGCGGGCTTTTGGGCGGCTTTCTTGGACGGAGCGGGCTTCTTGGCCTTGGGAATGTTCTTCAGGAGTTCGGCGAACTCCTGATCATTCTTGGTAGCTTCCGTCAATTCGTACTTGTTTTGCATGTCGATCCAGAACTCGGGCTTGTTACCGAAATATTTCGCAAGCCTGAGGGCGATGGGTACGGAAATTTTAAGTTTTCCGCTGCTCAACAAACGAATACTTGACTGACTCAGCTTAATGTCGTCCGCCACCTTGGCGGCAGGAAGCTGGTAGTCATCCAAAAACTTCTTGAAAACGACTCCGGGATGCTGGTTGATTTTGGCCATGCATTACTCCTTAATAAAAGTGATACTAAAATATAGACACATTATACTAATAATGTAAACCTTTTTTTAAGGAATTTTCCTAAATTTTTCAAATTTTTTTCAGAAAAGCTTTGGTATGCCCCATTTTCAGGGAAACTAATACCCTGGCCTGAATTTTTCAGCTAAAATCCGTGTTTTTAGCCGGTTTTTAGCCCTTCGGGAGCAGCCCTGTTCGGCGGGAAGGCTGTTTCACCAATACCTAAGCGCTTAGGTATTGGGAAACACCTTTGTTTTGAGCGCTTCCCAAAGCCAGCCGGGTATTGGGAAACCCTGCGGGCAGACGCTAGATGTAGTGGCGGAGGCTTTTATTCTCCTGAAATCCGCTTAGACGGGCGATAACGTAACTGGAAAAGGAAGCTATCATCACGTCCAGGAAGGTTCCTACGGTGATAAGGTAGAAGGCTAGGGGCTTCAGGATCAGGTAACCTGCCTCATAACCCTCTCCGTAACCAAGGCAGAGCACGGCAAGGGCGGTGTAGGCCCCGTCTCCCGGGTGGCCGGCAAGGAAAAAAGAGATAAGAAGGGCCCGTAAACATATAGAAATGGTATCCGCCATGGTGGTTATTCCCAGGCTGGAGTAAGACTTTATGATTACTATAAACGCTACCGCCGCAACCATGGCGCTGCCCCCCCGGCCAAAGGTGGCGAAAAGAGAAAGACTTATTGCGTTAGCCCGCCTGCGGATACCGAAATTCTCTTTTCCATGGCGCAGCAGCACCGGAAAAGTAAAATTTACGTCCCCGGAGAACCACGCGGCTATGCCGGGGCCCAAAGATCCGTAAAGAACCGCCCAGGGCCTGACTTTGGGCCTGACAAAGCAGAGGAGGACAGGCAGGACAATAAAACTGAAAACCAGGCTGAAGCCCCCCAAAAGAACGATAAGATCCCGGAATATGCCGGTTTCCTGGACTGCCTTAAAGCGAAAAGCCCAGTACGCCGCCAGGGCAATCACAATAAAACCCAGAATTTCTGAAAAAAAAGAAACGATGTGGTAAAAAATCCGGGAAAGGGAATCAATCAGGGCTATTACCGGCTTTGTGTAGCTGCGGTCATAGGAAAGGCCCATGCCCAGGAAAAAGGCGAAGACACAGAAAGGAAAAATGTAGGCCCCGTCGCCCGCCAGGGCCTGGAACATATTCGGGGGGAAAAGGGCCAGCACGTTACCGGCCACATCCAGAGAGAAGGCCTCAAGCTGCTCCTCAACGGGAATGCGTATCCGCCCCGGAGGGAAAAGCAGGGTTGCGCTGACCCCCGCGGCTATGACAAAAACGGCCCCGGCGACGATAAAAAGAAAGCTGCGGAGCACCAGAATCCAGAATTGCCCGTCCTGGCGGAGTTCGTATACAGCGATGGTAAGGGAAAAAACCAAAACAGGCGCCAGGGCGTAACGGCCTATCCGCAGAGTCAGATTTTCCAGCCAGGCGAGGACCGTAAGGACATTTTGATTATCCTGGGGCAGCAGATAGGCGATTGCCGCCCCAAGAATGGAACCAAGAAGCAGTTTTATCCAGATTTTCATTTACTTCTCGAAGTACCTGCGGGCGTTTCCGAAGGAGATATCCCGAACCATCCCGCTGAGGAGCTTAAAATCGCTGGGGACTTCCCCCTCCTCCGCCCAGGTTCCCAGAATATTACAGAGGATCCGCCGGAAGTATTCATGCCGGGGGTAGGAAAGAAAACTGCGGGAATCGGTGAGCATTCCTATAAAACGGGAAAGGAGCCCCACATTTGCCAGAAGCTTCATCTGGGCTTCCATTCCGTCCTTGTGATCCAGGAACCACCAGGAAGATCCAAGCTGCATCTTGCCGGCGGTACCGCCCTCCTGGAAACAGCCCATTATAGTAGCCATGCTGTAAAAATCCTTGATGTTCAGGCTGTAGAGGATCGTCTTGGGCAGCTTGCCGGAGACTTCCAGGTAGTCGAGGAAACGGGACAGATTTGCCGCCACCGGATGATCGTGGGCCGCGTCGTAACCCGTATCGGCTCCCAGGCTTGTAAAACCCCTGCTGTTGTTGTTCCTGAGGGCCGAAAGGTGTATCTGCATCGCCCAGCCCCGGTCGTGATACTCCGCAGCAAGACGGGTAAGGATAAAGGTTTTCCAGGATTCGGTTTCCCGCCAGTCCGGAATTTTTCCCCCCAGGGCCGCGGCAAAGGTCTCCCCCGCCTCTTTCTCCCAGGCCCCCTCCCGGATACCGTTTGTGTCCCCCAGGGCGGTCTCAAAGGGAAAGTACTCCAACGCGTGATCCGAGGCCCGGCAGCCAAGGCTGTCGAAGAATGCTACCCGATCCCGCAGAACCGCCAGGAGATCCGAAAGGCCGGCGATCTGTTTCCCCCCAGCCCGGCTAAGATCGGCAATGTACCGGGCAAAATCGGGCTTTTCAATGTTCATCACCCGGTCGGGCCGGAAAGAAGGCAGTACCTTGGCAGCGGTTTTGCCCGATTTTTTAATTTGTTCGTGCCATTCAAGGCTGTCCGCCGGATCATCGGTAGTGCCCACGGCGTAGACATTGAATTTTTTGAAGATCCCAAAAACGGAAAAATCAGGATCGTTTCTGAGTTTGTCGTTGGCGGCCTTCCAGATTTCCGGCGCGCTTTCCCTGTTCAAAGGCTCGCGGATACCAAAGTAACGCTGAAGCTCCAGGTGGGTCCAGTGGTACAGAGGGTTCCCGATGGCCGCGGGTACGGTTTCCGCCCAGGCGAGAAACCGGTCGTAAGAAGGCGCATCACCGGTGATAAGGTTTTCGTCTACCCCGTTGGCCCGCATGATCCGCCACTTGTAATGATCCCCGTAGTGGTTCTCCCCCAGCCACACATAAGCCAGATCGGGAAAACGGCGGTCTTCCGCTATTTCCCGGGGATTCAGGTGGCAGTGGTAGTCAAATATGGGTTCCCCCGCGGCAGCTTCGTGGTAAAGCCGCTGGGCCGTTTTGGTTGAGAGAAGAAAATCCTCATCCATGAACTTTCTCATTGTTGTTGTTCCTCCGGTTTTTTAAGATAGCCTATAGTTTTCCGTTTAGCAATGGAAAAACGAAGTATTAAAGGTGAAACTGCCGCCGGCGCGGCGCGGCCTCTTGATTCGGCGTTCAAGGCGCGCCATACCTTCTTAATTATGTTTCAATCCACGCACCCCTGCGAGGATGCGACATAAGCATCGCATCACGGGCGGTGAGAGTTTCCATACTTCAATCCACACCTCACCCCAGGGTAACATCATTTACACGCTGCCGGAAGAAATCAACAACCTCGCCCTGCGTGTACCCGGCTTTATCTCCCAAACCCCTGGCAAAGGGATCGCAACTCTTGTATAGTAAACTTATCGTAAAATAGACAGACGGCGGAGGTTTATATGACGGCGCTCAAGGGGATTATCGCGGCGGTTATTACGCCTTTTAGGAAAGACGGTTCGATAAATGAAGACGAATTTGCCGGTCTGCTTCAGTTCTTGTTGAAGGCCGGCGTTGCCGGCATGTTTGTATCGGGAAACGCCGGGGAATTTTACGCCCTTAGCCGGGAAGAGAAGCTCCTGCTTGTCCGCTCTGCCCGGAAAGCCCTGGGAACGGCGGCGCCCCTTATCTTTGGCTCGGGCTGCGCCACCACGGCGGAAACCGTGGCCCTTACCCGGGCGGCCGAGGCGGAGGGGGCGGATGTGATAACCCTTATTACCCCTTACCTTATCAAGCCTTCGGAGGAGGAGCTGTACGAGCATTTTGCCTCGGTTCTGGGGGCGACCAGGCTGCCGGTGCTTTTGTACAACAATCCGGCGGTTACGGGGGTGTCTGTTTCGATCAAAACCGCGGAACGGCTCCTTGCCTTTGAGAATTTCGCGGGTATCAAAGATTCTTCCGGGGATCTGGCCCTGACCCTGGATTTCCTCCGGGTGGGCGGGGACCGGCTTTCCGTATTTGCCGGAAGGGACGGGCTGATCCTGTCTACCCTGATCCACGGGGGAGCCGGGGCGGTGTCCTCGGTGGCTTCCGCCTGCCCCGAACTGGCGGTGGACATCTACCGGGAATTTGCCGCGGGCCGCCTGGACGCCGCCAGGGAGGCCCAGATGAAATTTGCCAAACTCAGGCAGCAGTTCAGCCTGGGGACCTTTCCCGCGGTGGTCAAGGAAATTCTGTCGCTCCGGGGTTTCCGTACCGGCGTACCCAGGCTTCCGGTAAAACCCCTCACCCCGGAAAACCGGGAGATCCTCAGCCGGGTTATGCGGGATCTGCGCCTCCTCGCAATGACGGCCCCGCCCAGGACGGATTCCCCGCCCTAATGCCCATCTTCCCGTAGCCGCTCAAGATCCTGGTGCGCATTGACGTTGTTGGGGTCAATCTGCAACACCAGTTCAACACCACCATCCCAGGACATAGGACGAAGCAATAAGAACAGTTTACGGAAAAAACAGGCTTTAAGGGCGGCGAATGAAGAAGGGCTGTCCAGGAAACAAGGGTGGCCCGGGAGTCGGCTTACATCGCCCTTGACCATCTTCCCGGTAAAACAATAGGATACACCTGTATATTTCAAAGGAAGTGAGGTCGGGTCCTCTGCGGCCCGGTAAATCCTCCGCTAGCCCGTAACTGTAAGCGGGGTTAGTTCCGTCATAACAGCCACTGGCCCGAAAGGGCCGGGAAGACTGACGGAACGGGATTGGCTGTCCATGGGGCTGCGGCCTGCCGTGGTTCAGACATTCTACCCGCAAGCCAGGAGACTTTGGTATACAGGAGACTCCCGGGGATTTCCCCCGGCAATCTTCCCGATTTTCCCGAGGCCTCGCGGATTGGGCCCGGAAACATGAATTGTGGCAATGTTATGTTCTCATTTTCCTCCCGGAAGGGGCATTCCGGCGGGGTGGTGTAAGCTGTCCCGGCCGATTTAAGATATAAAAGGAGTTTTTTATGACCGTAAAAACGCTTGTTACCGGGTTTCCCCGGATAGGGGAAAACAGGGAACTTAAAAAGGTTTTGGAGAATTATTGGGCGCATAAAGTTCCCTTTGATGAAGTCGAAGACACCGCCCGGGCGCTGCGGAAAAAACATTGGCTTTTGCAGAAAGATTCGGGGATTGATTTTATCAGTTCCAACGACTTCAGCCTTTATGACAATATGCTTGACACCATGGTAATGCTGGGCGCGGTACCGGAGCGGTTTGCCGGAATAGCGGATAAAAACGAACGGTACTTTGCCATGGCCCGGGGAAACGGAACGGCGGCCATGGAAATGACCAAATGGTTTAATACCAATTACCATTTTATCGTACCCGAATTGAGTGACGACCTTGTTTTTCGGCTTGACCCGGCAAAAGTATTGTCCGAATACCGGGAAGCAAAAGCCGCAGGAGTAACGACCAAGATCAACGTCATCGGGCCTTTGACATTTCTGGGTCTTTCAAAAACAAAAGATGGAGGCGGCTCCTTCAAATATCTTCATAAGATACTGCCGGTTTACAAGCGGCTGCTGGAGGAAATAGCAAAACTGGATGAATCCGTGTATGTGCAGTTTGACGAACCGGCGTTTGTCAAAAATCCTTCCGGTACAATCCTCTCGCTGATTCGGGAAACCTATGGGGAACTGGCCGCGGCAGGCGGCGGGATCAATATTATCGTCACAACCTACTTTGAACACGCGGTGGAGGCGGTAAAGCCGCTTTGCGATACCCCGATTTGGGGCATCGGCCTTGATTTCCTCTACGGACAGCGCAATGTTGAAGCGCTGGAATATGCCGCTTCCAAACATATTATCGCCGGCATTGTGGACGGGCGGAACATTTGGCGCGGCGATCTGTCCGCCGGCCTGGAACTGCTTGAACGGATACACAAGGTAGTTCCCAAAGAACAGATCGTTGTTTCAACCAGTTGTTCCCTGCTGCACAGCCCCTGGTCGGTAAAAAACGAACCGGAAAGTCCAATCAAAAAACATTTGGCCTTTGCCCGCGAGAAGGTGGAAGAAGTTTCCCTCCTGGCAAAACTGTTTGCTTCCGGTTGTCTTTCTGAAACTGAAAAATCTGTACTTGAGGAAAACAAAGGGAATCTGTTATCCGGCTCCAATCCGGTTCCGGTAAAAAACGACAAGACCGGGGACAGGCCGGCAGAGTCCGGCAGGAAAACGCGGGACGGGACCTATAGGGAACGAAGCGCCCTCCAAAAGAGCCGCCTGAACCTTCCCCTGCTGCCGGCCACAACTATCGGGAGCTTCCCCCAGACGCCTGAATTGCGGAAAGCGCGGAATGATTACCGGAAGGGCCTCATACCGGAGACTGTTTATGAAGCGGCGGTAAAGAACTATATTGATGATTGCGTCGCGTTTCAGGAGGAAATTGGGCTTGACGTATTGGTCCACGGAGAACCGGAACGAAACGACATGGTAGAATATTTTGGGGAATTGCTGGAGGGCTTTCATTTTACCAAAAACGGATGGGTGCAAAGCTACGGTTCCCGCTGTGTCAAGCCGCCGGTTATTTTCGGCGACATCAGCCGCCCGGAGCCAATGACGGTAAAATGGATACGCTACGCCCAAAGCAAAACAAAAAAGCCTGTGAAAGGCATGCTGACCGGCCCGGTAACTATTCTTAACTGGTCTTTTGTCCGGAACGATATTCCCCGGCCGGCGGTGGCGAAGCAGATAGCCCGCGCCCTGAGCGATGAGATCGCCGATTTACAGAAGGCCGGCATTACCATAATCCAGGTTGATGAGGCGGCGTTTCGGGAGGGCTATCCTTTACGGAAAGAAAACACCGATGAATATGAACAGTGGGCCCTTGAAGCGTTCAGGCTTGCGGTAAGCACCGCGGATGTATCGACACAGATACACACCCACATGTGCTACAGCGAATTTAACGATATTATAAAAACCATCGAGGCGATGGATGCCGACGTGCTTACCGTTGAAACCGCCCGTAGCGGCAACAAACTTTTGCGGGTCTTTAAAGAGACCGCGTATCAAAACGAAATAGGCCCCGGCGTGTATGATATTCATTCACCCCGGATACCATCGGCCGCCGAATTCAGGGAACAGATTCTGGCCCGCCTTGAGGTGATCGATAAAAACAAAATGTGGGTTAATCCCGACTGCGGCCTGAAAACAAGAACTTGGGAAGAAGTACGGCCTGCGTTAAAAAACATGACGAAGGCGGCCGCGGCCGTCCGGGAGGAAATTGCGCGTACCCAGGATAGATGACGCCTTTGTTCTTCTGAGTATGCCGGCTATAGGTGAACGTAAGTGTGCGTACAAGGCCCCCCGGTATATGGGGCAGGGCCGGGGGTAACATTAGCCCGGAACGGCGCCTTCGGCCAGCGCCGCGAGGAGGCGCTTCTCCATGGCGCCCTGGGCGGCCGATCCGTAGGCCCGGTCTTCCCGGGAAAGGTTCAGGGTTTCGTCAAAAAGGATGCCGCAGGGGTCTCCGCCGGGTTTCCTTCCCAGGGCCAGAATCCGGCGGCCTACGTACACCGCCTCCCGGGGATCGTGGGTAACCAGCACCGTAAGCCGGGGGGATTCCTCCAGGAGCCGCAGGGTCAGATCCATAAGCTGTATCCGCAGGGGGATGTCCAGGGACTGAAAGGGTTCGTCCAGGAGAAGCGCCGGGCTGGGGTAGGCAAAGGCCCGGGCAAGGCCCGCCCGCTGCCGCTGGCCTCCGGAAAGTTCCGCCGGCCGGGAGCCTGCCTTATCCGCAAGGCCCACCAGTTCCAAAAAATGCCGGGCCCGATCCTCCCCTTCCCTCCTCCCCAAAAGGCCCTGGATGGGGAGCGCCGTGTTCTCCAGCACGTTCATCCAGGGGAGAAGCCGGGGTTCCTGAAACACAAAGCTTACCGGAGAGCGATCCCGCGATGGAACCAGTGATCGATCCGGGGAGCCCCGCAGGATCTCCAGTTCCCCTTCCAGAGGCTTGAGAAGCCCCGCGATAAGGCGGAGCAGGGTTGTCTTGCCGCAGCCCGAGGCCCCCAGTATCGCCACGGGGCTTTCATCCCCCAGTTCCAGGCTAAACTTGCGAAAGATATACCGGGAACCGGCGCCGAAAGCGAAGGAAAGAAGCCGGATAGAGATGAGCGGCCCGGGGGCCGGGCTTTGGGGATCCATCAGGAACGCCGCCTTTCAAATTTTTGGCGTGAAGCGCGACAAACTGCCAGCGCCGCGCTGAGAAGGACCTGGGTCAAAGCCGCGGCCAGCACGGTTCCGCCGGTCCAGGCAAAAAGTTCCGCCGTTTCAAGCTGGGCCTTGGCCTGCTGCATCCCCGTTCCCAGGGCGCGGAGGGGCTGGACCAGAACCTCCGCGGCAACCACCACTTTCCAGCAGAGGGAAAGGGCGCTCCGCAGGCCGGCCAGCACGAAGGGGCCGATGGAGGGCAGGTAGAGGTAGCGAAACCGTTCCCTCCGGGAAAGCCGGTAAAGGGCAAAAAGCTCGGCAAAGCCGGGATCCACCGCCCTGATGCCTTCGGAGGTGTTGGCGGCCATGAGGGGGAATACCATGAGGAAGGCGGTAAACACCGGCGTCCGTTCCTGGCCCAGGGCGAGGAAGGCTATCAGAATCACCGACATTACCGGGGTAGCGGCTATTACCTGGAACAGGGGTTTGAGGAGCGCCCCGGCCCGTCGATCGAGGCCGCTCCCGATCCCCGCCGCAAGCCCCAGGGGGGCGGCGATAAAGATCCCCAAGAGTACCCGCCAGAAGCTGTTCAGGAGGGAAAGCCAGAAAGCTTTGCTCTGGACGAGGGTACAAAAATTCCCCAGTACCAGAACCGGGCCGGGGATGATCAGGGGGCTGCCGCTCAGCCTGGCGGCGCTTTCCCAGGCCAGGAGGAGGATCAGGATACCCGCCAGCGCGTAAGGGGCGTCCCGCAAAAGCCTTCCCCCTTGCCCCTGCCCCCGCGGGAGTTCCCTGCCGGGTTTTGGACCGGTTTTTGGATCTTTAGGAGCCTGTTGCACTTGTGGATTTTTGCGCCACTCCATTACCGGTAGTAAAAGTCATCTTTCGGAAGGGCGCCGCCGATGGACTGGGGGGCGAATTCCAGGAAGACCTGGTAGAGGCTTTCAAGGGAAGACCGGGCTTCCGCGGCGGGGATGTACACGTAGTTACTCCTGGGAACGGCCGCGGCAACCACCGGGGCCCTGAGACCCAGGCCGTGTTTCTCCACCAAGGCCCCCGCGCCGGCAGGATTGGCTACCACCCACTCAATCGAAGCTTTCAGGGCGCCCAGCAGGGCGGCTACCCCCTGGGGATGGGAGAGGGCCCAGTCCCCGTCCAGAACCAGGGCGGTCATGGGGAAATTACCCTCCCCCCCGGCCTTGACCCATTCATCCTGGATATTGCCGATTACCCGCAGATTGGGGTTCTCGGAACGGGCCATGGTGGCGAAAGGCTCGGGCAGCAGGGCCAGGGAAATCCGTCCGGCGATAAGGGACTGGGCTATTTCGGGATACGCCAGGGAATAGCCGAAGATCACGTCAACATCCGGCTTGAGACCCTGGGTCATGAGAATTCTACGGAACACGTAGTCCGGGGTGGCCCCCTGGCCAGCCACCTCCACGGATCTTCCCTTCAAGCCCGCGATACTCTGCACGGCAGGTTCCGCGGAGATAAGGTTCAGCATACCCGTACCGATTACCGCGGCGATTTTAAGATTTTTCCCCGAAGAGGCGATCTTTGCCGCCACATTGGGCGGAAGGATACCGGCCTTGGCCTCCCCGGCGATGAATTTGGCGGCCATGAGGTCGGCCTGGGCCAAAGCCTCAACCGTAACGTTCAGCCCCGGCGC
>JAISWN010000214.1 GCA_031271075.1 Treponema sp. | reverse complement strand
ACCGGTACGGAAACTCAACGTACTCAAAGAGCGGAACGGCGCCGGGGAAGCCTTCTACCGGCTCCTCTTGCGGTAAAACCAGCGGAACGGCGGGAGTGAAAATGATTGCAGGGCACATCTACATCGATCCCCAGGATGATCCCTTTGCCCTTACCGCCGCCCTGGAAGCGGCAGGGTACAACGAGGATTTTTGCCTTGCCGGGGACTTTTCACCCGGTTTTGTAAGCCGGCTTATGGGGGCGGGTTTTCTGGTCATGTCCCTGCCCCTGGAGGGCGGCCCCGGGATGCCGCCGGTATACCTCCTCCTCCCCAAGATGCACCTGGAGCGTTCGGTGTTGTTTTTCGACGAGCTGCACGAGAGCCGGACGGTAAGGCGGCTTATCCCCCGCTACGAGCTGCGCCGGGATTTCGGGCCCGGTTCCGGCGGAAAAGCGGAAAATCCGGGGGACTTTGGAAACATCCTGGAGCGCTGCGCCCGCCGTCACGGGGAGGACTGGCTTAGCCCGCCTCTGCGGGAAACTTTCCTGGCCCTGTACCGTAAGCCCCTGCGGGGCTGTGGAGAAACAGGGGAGGGGAGGGGGCAAAGGGATGGACCCTCCCAGCCGGCCTCTCCCCGGATGGTGTCCTTCGGCCTCTACCGGCAGGGGCGTCTTGTGGCCGGGGAATTCGGCGCCCTTGCGGGCAGGATCTACACCAGCTATTCGGGCTACTACGATGAGGATTCCGCCGGCAGCGTACAGCTTGCGCTGACCGGGCGCTGGCTGCGGGACGCGGGCTTCGCCTTCTGGGATCTGGGAATGGATATACCCTACAAGCGGAGCCTGGGGGCAAGGATCCTCGGCCGGGGGAAATTCCTGGAACTATTCCGAAGCGCCCCGATATGCTAGATTATCAAAATGAATTTTGAACGGTATACGGTAGAACCCGGAAAGCCTCTGTCCCTGGGGGCCATCCCAACCGTGTCGGGGGTGAATTTCGCCCTCTTTTCCCGTCACGCCACCGCGGTTACCCTTATCATTTTCGAGACCGCCGAACCGGACAGCCCCTTCCAGGAGATTCCCCTTGATCCCAGGCGGAACAAAACCGGGGACATCTGGCACTGCCATATACCGGATCTGGGGGCCGGGGCCTGCTACCTCTACCGGGCGGACGGCCCTTACCTGCCGGAAAAGGGTCAGCGTTTCAACGTTCACAAGACCCTGCTGGATCCCTACGCCAAGGCTTTAAGCTCCCTGGACAACTGGGATCTGGCTTCCTGCCTGGCTTACGATCCCAAAGACAATTCCCTTGACCTTTCCTATTCCTATCTGGAAGATATTAAGGCTCAGCCCCGGTGTATCGTGGTGAACGACGCCTTTGACTGGCAGGGGGATATCCCCCTCAACTACCCCCTGCGTTTCAGCGTACTCTACGAAACCCACGTCCGGGGCCTTACCCGGCACCCCTCCAGCGGGGTGGAAAAACCCGGGACTTTCCGGGGGATCATCGAAAAGATCCCCTACTTCAAGGATCTGGGGATAACCGGCCTGGAGTTCCTGCCCATCCAGGAGTTTAACGAGCGCGAGCTTTTCGCGGTGAATCCCCGCAGCGGGGAGACCCTGGTAAACTACTGGGGTTACTCCACCGTGGCCTTTTTTGCCCCAAAGGGCTCCTACGCGGCGGACAAATCCCCCGGCGGCCAGGTAAGGGAATTCAAGGAAATGGTACGGGAACTCCACCGGGCGGGCATCGAGGTGATTCTTGACATTGTTTTCAACCATACCGCCGAAGGGAACGAGCGGGGCCCCACCTTCTCCCTGAGGGGCCTTGACAACCGGATCTACTACATGCTTGACGAAAATCAGCGTTACTACAAGAACTATTCAGGCTGCGGCAATACGCTGAACTGCAACCACCCGGTTGTCCGCACTTTTATTATGGACTGTCTGCGCTACTGGGTAACGGAGATGCATGTGGACGGTTTCCGGTTCGACCTGGGTTCAATCCTGGGGCGGGATCAGCAGGGCAGGCTGATGGAAAACCCGCCCACCCTGGAACGGATAGCCGAAGACCCGGTTTTGAGCAACACAAAAATTATTGCCGAAGCCTGGGACGCGGGCGGGGCATACCAGGTAGGCTGGTTCCCCGGCGGCCGCTGGGCGGAATGGAACGACCGTTTTCGGGACGACATGCGCCAGTTCTGGCGGGGGGATCAGAAAAAAACCCGCGATATTGCCACCAGGCTTTCAGGCTCCAGCGATCTCTACCTGCGGGACGGCCGCAAACCCTTCCACTCGATTAACTTTATTACCAGCCACGACGGGTTTACTCTCTACGATCTGGTCTCTTACAACGGCAAGCATAACGACGAAAACGGCGAAGACAACCGGGACGGCGGAAACTCCAACTACAGCGCCAATTACGGCATTGAGGGCCCCTGCACAAACCCGGCGATAAGCGGCGTGCGGATAAGGCAGATGAAGAATTTCCTCGCCTCCATGATGGTGTCCCTGGGAACCCCGATGATTCTGGGGGGGGACGAGATAGCCCGGACCCAGCGGGGCAACAACAACGCATACTGTCAGGACAACGAGATCTCCTGGTACGACTGGTCCCTGCTGAAAAAAAACGCCGCCCTCCACCGTTTTGTAAAGATGATAATCGCCTTCCGGCTGCGGCATCCGGGCTTTATGCGGCCGGAGTTCTACACAGGCCGGGACGGAAACTACAACGCCATCCCCGACATTAGCTGGTTTGACGAAACCGGGAAAACCCCGGACTGGGGAACCATGGGCCCCTGCCTCGCCTTCCGGATGGACGGCAGCAAAGCCGAGGTGCTGGCCGATCAGGACGACAACGATTTTTTCATCATGTTCAACGGCGGCGAAAAAACGGTAGACTTTGCGGTGGTTTCCTCCCCGCAGGGGAAAAGCTGGGCGCGGGCCGCCGATACAAGCCTCCGGTCCCCGGAGGATATTGTGGAACCCGGATCGGAAACGATCCTGGGTAAACAGCAAAACTACACCCTTCAGGGGCGCAGCATGGTTATTCTGATTTCCAAGTGAGCCGCCAGGAAACAAATTGGGGAAATAAATCGATGAACGAAAACAGCTTTGTGTTTGGAGTAGATCTGGACGGGGTGGTTGGGGACTTCTACGGGGCCATGCGGAATATCGCCGCCGAATGGCTTGGCCGGCCCGCGGAAACCCTCACCAGGGACGTGGGCTTCGGCCTTGCCGAGTGGGGCATCGACGAATTCGGGGGCTACGACAGGCTTCACCGCTTCGCCGTAACCCAGCGGAACCTGTTTCGGGACATGGAGCCGGTTCAGGAAGCCCCGGCAACGTTGCGGAAACTCTCCGGCCGGGGTATCCGCATCCGTATTATTACCCACCGGTTGTTCCTCAAATATTTCCACCGCGAATCGGTTACCCAGACGGTGGAATGGCTTGATAACTACGATATCCCCTACTGGGATCTGTGCTTTATGAACGACAAGGACGCGGTAGGCGCCCACGTTTACATTGACGATTCCCCCGCCAACGTCATCAGCCTGCGGGAACACGGCTGCAGAACCATTGTCTTTACCAACTCTACCAACCGCGATCTTCCCGGCCCCCGGGCCGGGGACTGGCGGGAAGTGGAGCAGCTTGTCATGGAAGCCCGGGAGGAATGGACCACCGGCACCCTGGGACTCTTCGGAGCCGCGGGGTACAGTGGGTAGAATTTTGTTTAATTCGAGTCTGTCTATTATAGTTCTACTGTTGATTTTGTCAAAATCGCAAACGGCAATGTTGAAATACCCTTGTACCTTATTGATGAGACAAAGGGCACTGTTGAGGCATACGATGGGAATGACAACATAAAGGTCACGGTCTTCATTCTTACGCAAGCTTCATATCCATCTGATAAAAACACCTGCCGCGCCATCCCCGGCGCGGACTCTCTCTGTGTGTGCACCATGCCGCTCCGGGCCGGGAATACGCCCCCCGTCCGTCAGGCGGTATCCCGGGCAGCCTGTTGCACTTGTGGATTTCTGCGGTACTTTGTGCCACCAAATCCCGATTATCGCCGGGGATTTGGCATTCCAAAAAGCAAATGCTTTCGCCCTGCATTTTGAACGGATCCGCAGGCGGCCGTTAAGGGGCTAAAGTACGGTAGAAAGGCCGTCCCAGGCTGCGGTAAACCCCAGTTCTCCGGCCTTTTCGCAGAGTTCCCGGTGATTCAAACCGCCGTTATGAGAAAAATGGTTAAGTATAAAGGCTGTGGCCTCCCCCGCCGCGCCTATCTCCCGCAGCCGGTCCCGAACCAGAACCAGGTCCGGCAAGCCCATGTGATTGCTCCCCTCTTTAAAGGCCGCCGTGGTACAATCCAGGCTTACCAGGGCCAGCCTTGGCCGGACGGAACGGAGGTAGTCCCAGGTTTCATCCGGAAAAAACCCCGTGTCATGGGCATAAAGCAGGGCTCCGTCCCCCCGTTCC
>JAISWN010000130.1 GCA_031271075.1 Treponema sp. | reverse complement strand
ATTTTCCAACTCCGTGATTCTCTCCCGGATCAAAGTCCTGATGAAGGGGCGTTTCCTCTGGATACGAACCATCGGCTCCACCCTGGCGGGGGAACTCCTGGACAGCCTGGTTTTCGTGTTTATCGCCTCCCTTACCGGGGTTTTCGGCTGGGAACTCTTCGCAAGCCTGGTACTGACCAACTACTTTCTCAAATGCCTGGTCGAAATCCTTATGACCCCGGTAACCTACCTGGCGGTACGGGCTTTGAAACGGGAGGAGCGTACCGACACCTTCGACCACGGGGAGAAGTACAACCCCTTCCGTTTTAGCGTCCCGGGATGATCTTTTGCTCTATACCGGTCCGGGTCAAAAACGGACGCGCCGGCGCCGCCGGATTACGCGCTTCCTGACAGATGGCTATTTTTCTGTTATACTCAAAGCCCTATGATCACGGTAAACAAGGTAAAACGGCCGGTCCGGTTTTTTAACACCACCGGGCCCTGCAACCCCTGGGATCACTATATGCTGCCTCCCGAGGAACGTCTGGTGGGGGCTCAGCTTCACCGGTATATCCGGGATCAGCTCTACTGGGTGCTCCACGCCCCCCGGCAGACGGGGAAGACCACGTTTTTACAGAACTGGATGCGGGAGATCAACGGCGGCCGGTTCAACGGAGAAGATACCCTTGCCTGCTATGTGAGTTTGGAAAGCTGTCAGGGAATAGCCGAACCGGAACGGGCCATGCCGGCCATGTGTACGGCAGTTAGAGAATACGCCTCAGGCTCGAATATACCGGCGCCGGAGATAGAAGAAGTATCTCCTCTAATGATGGTGAACGTAATGTTAGGCAACTGGGCAAAACTGGTAGCGCCTAAAGGACTGGTGATTCTTTTCGACGAGACGGATGTGCTGGAAGGGGAAACCCTCATCAGTTTTTTACGGCAGTTACGGGGCGGTTTCGCGGCCCGGGGGCCGGGTGTTTTTCCGGTATCCGCTGCCCTGGTAGGGATGCGGGATCTCAAGGATTACATCACTGCGGCGAAAGACGGCGCGGCTCCCAACCCCGGCTCACCCTTCAATGTAAAAGCGGACTCGGTATCTCTTTCCAATTTTGAGCGGGAGGATATCGCCAGGCTCTTCGCCCAGAGGACGGAGGAAACAGGCCAGGAGATAAGCGGGGAAGCGCTTGATTATGTGTACGATCAGTCCCGGGGTCAGCCCTGGATAGTTAATTCCCTGTTTCAACGGGCCACCATGCGGATACTGGGGGAGGAGAGCCGGGAGACGCTAAGCATCGAACACATCATGGAGGCCAGGGAACAGATGATCCAGGCCCGGGAAACCCACCTGGACGCTCTGGAAGTACGCCTGCGGGACCCCCGGATACGCCGGGTGGCAGAGTCCATCATCATTGGCGCCACCGACCCCGGTATCGGCAGAGCCAACCCCGATGTCGAATTGGCCATGGATTTGGGCCTGGTTTCCTGGAACAGCGAAACGGGCTTTATCATAGCCAATCCTGTATATGCGGATATTCTGACCCGCTATTTGAACGCGGGGTACCACGACAATTTGCCGCCCCCTTCTTCCTGGCAGTGGCAAAAGAAGGACGGGTCCCTGGATATGGACGCCCTGTTACGCGAGTTTCAGCAATTCTGGCGGGAGAATTCGGAAGTATGGGAAGAGAAGTCCGATTATACCGAAGCCTTTCCCCATCTGCTTCTGATGGCGTTCCTACAGCGGGTACTCAACGGGGGAGGAAGGATAGACCGGGAATACGCGGCGGGCCGGGGGAGGATGGATTTATATGTGGAATACCGGGGAAGCGGGCACATTATTGAGGTAAAACTGATACGCGACAGACAAAACCCGGAACAGGTCGAGGCGAAGGGACTTGAACAGATAGGGAAGTACCGCGACAGCAAGGCGCCGGATGCCCCGGCCTATCTGGTGATATTTGACCGGCGGCCCAAGGCGAAGGAACTGCCTTGGGAGGATCGGCTTGGCTGGGCGCGAAAGGGAACCGTAACGGTGGTGCGGGGATGAATTTGGAATCGATGAATTTGGAATCGATGAATTTGAAATCGATGAATTTGAAATCGATGAATTTGGAATCGATGAATTTAAAACTGCCTCTGTTTACAGACAAATGTGGCTTTCCCAAAACCAACCGGGTTTTGGAACTGGCCCAAATGACACAAAGAGCAATAGGTTTGTACCAAAACAACGTGAGGAGATACCGCTATGGATAAGGCGCTTGTTTTGTTTTCCGCCGCCGAGGATTTTAGACGGGAACTTGCCGGGGCTCTGCCGGGCTACGGGCTCATATTCAACGAAGGCGGAAATACGGACAGGATAAGTCCCGATACCGCCGGGGATATTACCGTCATTTTCGGCAATCCCGGGAAGGATTTTATCGCCCGCTGCCCCCGGCTCAAATGGATACAGCTTCAGTCCGCCGGGACCGACGGTTACGTAAACGGCGAGCTAGGCCCGGAAGTGCTGCTTAGCTGCGCCAGCGGGGGCTACGGGCTTGGGGTTTCCGAACACATGGTAGCGGTAACCCTCCAAATCGTAAAGAAACTCCACCTTTACCGGGACGGGCAGAACAGGGAACGCTGGCAGGGCCGGGGGGAAGTGAAAAGCATCCTGGGCTCCACCGTGCTGGTGGTGGGTCTGGGGGACATCGGATCGGAGTACGCCTGGCGGATGAAGGCCCTGGGGGCCCGCGTTATCGGGATACGCCGGACGGCCCGGCCCAAAAGCGATTATGTGGATCAGGTTTACCTTATGGACCGGCTGGACGAACTGCTCCCCCAGGCGGATATTGTGGCCCTGATCCTGCCGGGAACCAGGGAAACCGAGGGGATCATCAACCGGGAGCGGCTTGCCAAAATGAAGAGGGGGGCGGTTATCGTAAACGCCGGCAGGGGCTCCGCCATCGACACCGAGGCGCTCTGCGACGCCCTGGAATCGGGACAGATCGGCGGGGCGGGGCTGGACGTTACCGCGCCGGAGCCCCTGCCGGAAGGCCACCGGCTCTGGAAGCTTGAAGGGGCGGTAATCACCCCCCACATCGCGGGAGGCCGCAACTTGCCCGAGACAGCGCGGCGTATCATGAAACTCAACCTGGAAAACGCCGCCCGCTTCGCTAAGGGGGAACGGCTTCAGAGCCTGGTGGACCTTAAAACCGGCTACAGGACTCTGGTATAAGGCTGTTTTAACATGAGGCAATACGCTCTATACGCACGCCATGCCGCGATCTTACGGCGCGTTTTCCGGCGGCATATCATCGGAACCGGGTTTTCCGCGCACTAGCCCCAAGTATTTGTACAGCGTGTATTTCGAAATATCAAGAAATTTACACGCCTCGTCTCCGGCGCGGGTTATCAGGAAAAAACCCTTGCTGTCAAGGAAGCGTATCACTTCAATTCTGTCTTCTTTGGTCATTTCGGCGGCGGGCTTATCAATAATGGCTCTGCTCTGCCTGATAAAATACTCGAATAATTCTTCCACATTGTTGGCAAACACCTCTTCAACGTTTCTGTCCGGCGGGATCATCGCTATCTCGCCCAGGGTTTCGCGCATCTCGACCATCCGCGTTATGTCGGTATTGATGCAGAGCGAGCCTATAACCCGGCCTTCCCCGTTCCGAAAATAGAGCGTGGATGAACGCAGCATACGGCCGTCCGTAGTTTTGTTGAAGTAATTGTAGATGTCGCCGTTGGTATTGGGCGGGTTACGCAAAACTTCAAGCCCCAGATTCGTGCCGCCGTCTCCCACCTTCCGCCCCGGAGACCATTAGAGTTGTTCGGAAACTTCAGTTTCTGTCGAACCAAAGGTTCGCCAACAACCGCTAAAAAACAGCAAAATGCGTCAGACTTTAGTCTGCGCAGTTTGCAGGACTTGCAAGCCAGCC
>JAISWN010000079.1 GCA_031271075.1 Treponema sp. | reverse complement strand
GCCGGGCAGTACCGCCCCGGCGGTGGAGGAGATCGCCTCGTGGAGCCGGGACCAGGCGTCGCCCCCGGATCGGAGCAGATCGTTGGCCAGATCCTCCTCCTGGGCGCTCATCTGGAACCCGGCCTTCTCCAGCGACTCGGTGATGAAGAAGCGGCAGGCCAAGAGATCCGGGTCTTTTCCGATCAGCTCAAGGACAGCTTCCCGCCTCTCCGCCAGCCGGCTGCGGAAGAGGACGGCGGCCTTACCCAGGGGAAGGCTTGCCTCTTCTACGGCGTTTATTTCCGCCAGGGCGCGGCCGGAGCGGGTATCGGTGGTGTACACCGCCTCCCCGTAGGCGCTCAGGTTTTCAGCGGTGTCCCCCGCCTCTTCCCAGGCCCCGATAAGGGTCTTGATCGCCGGGGCCAGTTCCTCCCCGGCAGCGGGCAGGGATTTGTCCAGAAGCCCCAGGAAGGCGGCGATCTTTTCTTTCAGCAGGGCAAGATCCCGTTTATACTCAGGCGAATCGAAAGAGGGGTATACCGAATCCAGATTCCAGCGGGGCGCGTTGGCCCGGTTTTCTATGGTTAGGGCCATCAGTCTATCCCCGCCGCTTTCCGGAAACGGCTTACCGTGCGGGCCGCGATAGGGCGGGCCTTTTCCGCGCCCCGGGCCAGGATCCGATCCAACTCCCCGGGCTCCTCCATGATCCCCCTAAACCGTTCCCGCATGGGGGAAAGCTCCCGGTTCACCACCCGGAAAAGTTCTTCCTTAGCCTCCCCCCAGCCCATACCCCCGGCGCGGTAGCGGGCGGCCAGGGCCTCCTGTTCCTCCGGCAAGGCAAAAAGCCGGTAGAGAAGGTAGATCTGGCTGGTTTCCGGATCTTTGGGTTCCTCAACTCCCTGGGAATTGGTAACGATCCGCATGATGAGTTTGCGGAGTTCCTTTTCCGGGGCAAAGAGGGGGATGGTGTTGCCGTAACTCTTGCTCATCTTGCGGCCGTCCAGTCCCGGAACCACCGCCACGTCGTCCTGCACCACCGCCTGGGGAACCTTGAGGACCTCCTGTTTGTAGTTGAAGTTTACCGCCTGGGCAATGTCCTGGGCCATCTCCACATGCTGCGCCTGATCCTTACCCACGGGAACCACGTCGGAATCAAAAAGGATGATATCCGCGGCCATAAGCACCGGGTAGGTAAAGAGTCCCATGTTGATCCCCGTGTCGGGATCCTCCCCCCGTCCGGTGTTGGCCTGTACCGCCGCCTTGTAGGCGTGGGCCCGGTTCATGAGGCCCTTGCTAGTAAAGGCCATAAGCTGGGTACTCAACTCGAAGGTTTCCGGGATGGAGCTTTGGCGGTAGAAGATCGTCTTTTCCGGGTCCAGCCCCGCGGCAAGCCAGCCCGCGGCAACCTGGCGGATCAGGGAAGAAAGCTCCTTAGGGTCTTTGACGGTGTTAAGGGCGTGGTAGTCGGCGATAAAATAACGGGCTTCGTATTCCCCGGCCAGTTCCAGGGCGGGCCGGATAGCCCCGAAGTAGTTGCCGATATGGAGAATTCCTGTCGGCTTAATTCCGGTAAGGGAGATCTTTTTCATGGTAAGGGATACTGTAGCAAATTCGGCGGAGAAAAAACAGCAGGCAGGCGTATCCGGCCCTCTTAAATTCTTTAAGTATTTTTAGTCTAAACAACCTACTAATGTGAACAAGCCCTCATGTCATAGCCCCTAGAATTCCGCCGGTTTACCTGCGGCCATACCGAAGGCGGCGGAAAAGCCCCGCCAGTTTTTCCGGCAGAAGGCTCATCGCAAAGGCCGGGGGAAGCAGGAGGGCCTGGGTTACCTGGTTCTGCTGCCAAAAGAAGGGGAGGATTTTTATGGGCATGGTGAGAAACCCGGCGGCAAACACGCAGGTCCAGAAACACTTCAAAAGGAATTCCAGGGAACGCCGCCGCTTGGGATCCCGGGTAAAACCGTAGCGGAGCCCCCAAACCAGGGCGGCGAAAAACAGGGGATTCACAAACAGGGCGTTGCTGTTGTGGTAGGTGTAGTCGTGGTTGGTAAAAAGCATCATAAAAAACAAGAGGGTCCCCGCGACGCCGAAGAAGAGGCCGAAGGCCGCGTGGGCGATGCCCCAGGCCGCCTCTCCCGGGCGGGGGTGTTTTTTCCGGAAGGCGCTCAGGACGGCCATAAAGCCGGCCAGAAAAAGCCCCAGGACAAGCTCCCTGACCCACTGCCGGCGGGGAACATCCAGCACGGCGGGCCGGTTTACCGCCCTGTTGAGGATCTCCGATCCGGAAACCAGTGGCCGCCTTACCCCTTGGGCGTCGGTGTACTCAAAATCCTGAATCCGCCTCCCCACCTCGGCGGGGAGGAACATCTCCTCCCACACCGTAATGGGCGTGTCGATATCCTGGCCCATCCAAAAATTGAGGATCCAGTCGGCGAAAGGGGAAAACCAGGTATGCCGGCGCACATGCTGGCGCAGGGTAAAACGGCCGGGCGCCTGGCCGAAACGTTCTTTGAACTGGCCGCCGGTTGCCAGATCGATGATGTCCCGAATCCGGGTGGAACAGTTGTCTTTGAAATGGTGGTAATAGTAATCCCTGTTTTCCGGCAGCACGTTGGTCTCGGCAAAACGCCACACCTCCTCCCGCCTGGCCGGGGGAAGATCCAGGGTATACAGGGCAATGTCCCGGTTAGTCCT
>JAISWN010000371.1 GCA_031271075.1 Treponema sp. | reverse complement strand
CAGTTTCCCTTCTTATTCCGCTATCAGGTATTCACTCTAACCATGAAAAGATTGGAGTGATTTCACAAAATTGTTGTAAGAAGGTCTTGACACGGGAGCACATCATATCAGGAATTAGGAAAAAAATTTGGAATTTTTATACGGATTCGGGAATACTACAGCCGGGTTTTTCAAAATCCGGCTGGTTTTGAAAAGGTCTTGTGGATGCTCATAAAAAGCTGGTTTTCCAAATATTTTATATCCCACCTTATCATTGGAATGCTTCCGGTCGTTTTGGGTTTTATTTTTTATTACACGAATATAATGGCCGTCAGCAGAGAAGTGGAGAACAGTAATTTTTCCGCTTTGCTGCAGGCCTGTAATGAAATGGATTATATAACCGGTGAAATGGAAAATATCGCCTGCCATTTTTGGGAAACAGATCAGGAAGCCAATACACCGGGAATCGCCGAAACTGTTTTAGTCCGGCGGCTTTCCTTTTATGAAGGATCTTTGAATTTTCCTGCCCGGATAATACTCTACTATCGGGGGGGTTCCCTGGTTTATACGTCCGAAGGGGTTATGCCCTATACGGAATTTGAACGGACGGTTCGAGACGATGGGGATCTTACCATGTCAAGTTTTTTTACCCAAATCAATGGCATCCGGTACAATACTTCCGTAAAACTTTCTTTTTATGCCGCTCCGATCAACCGGAACGAACCGGGGGTGGTATATCTCTATCCCGTTCCGTACCTTGACGCCATGCCCCAGGCGACCCTTTGTTTTTTCTTGAAACATGAAGACATCAAAAAGACCATGGAAAATTATCTGGAGGAAATCCGGAGTAATCTCTACATATATAATGATAAAAGAAACAATCTTTTTAGTTACGAGACCATAGATCTGCCCCGGGACTTTGTCCAAAGGCTTTCAGGCCTTAAGGGTGTGGGTGTACAGAAACGGAAAATAAAGGGGACCCAATTCATTATTATGCGGAGTATCTCGGAAAACATGGGTTTAAGTTGTATATCCGTTACCAGCACGGGGAATTTCTTTATCAGAATTCTACCGATGCGGATTATTCTTTTGGTATCCATATTCCTGCTTGCCCTTATGGGAGTAGTGCTTGCCGTTATAATGGCAAAACGAAATTACAAGCCGGTATTAAACCTTCTCAAGAATATAGGCGGTTCTTCCTGGAAGAATGAAAATCCCAAAAGTAATGAATTTGATTATATCCTGAACAAATGGAATGTTATGGATGAAACCAATACGGAACTAAGTCATACCTTGAACCGGCAGCGGCCCCTGATTGTTTATTCCTACCTGCGGGATCTGCTAAAGGGAGAATACGGCGCCAGGGGGGAAATGGAGGATTGTCTCCGGGAAGCAAATATTAACCTTTCCGCCCCCTGGGTGTTTGTTTTTATCATCGCCCTCGCGGACGGGAAAAGGGAGTCCCAGACCCTAAGTCGCCGAATCCGAATGATCCTGCATACTGTGGATGGCTGTGTGTTTAAAAACTGCTGGTTTTACGCATTGGAACTCCTGCTGGAACAGCAAGTGGCAGTCATCTGCAATGCGGTGGAACAGCTTATTGATGGAGCGGATGTCCGCCTCCTTGCGGCGGACTATTTTATGAACCGTATACAGGAAACTTATGGCTTTAACATCAGGGTTGGAATCGGCAGGATCTATGAAGGTATTCATAAGATAAACGGATCCTTTATGGAAGCTGCCGTAGTGATGGAGGATTATCTTATCGGTGAAAAAAATCTAATGTTCTTTGAGGAAGCGGTTAAAATCAACGAGGATAATTATTATTATCCGGTGGTCGAACAATCTATGTATATACAAAGCATAAAAAGGGCGAACCGGGAAATGGCCCTCGAGGCTGTTGATGATATGACCGCTAAAATCAGCGAAGCCGGAGCTTCACCTATTACCCAATGTCTCTGTTTTGACGTTATCAATACGATCATTAAAACAGCAGGTCAACTGCACTGCCGGATTAAAGTCGCGGATATCAAGGAGCTTTCCGGCTTTACCAGTTTGGAACAATTCCGTCTCAAGGCCCGGCAGTTTACGGAATGGATCTGCGGGGAATTTGAAAAATCACAGGAAGATCGGAACAGTCGCCTGAATTCGGAAATCATAAATTATACAAGGAAACATTTCCATGAAATCCAGTTCAGCCTTCAGCAGGTTGCGGCTATATTTGATATTTCTCCCAACTATCTGAGCCGGCTTTTTAAGCGGGAAACGAGTTATACCTTTGTCGATTATGTTTCTATGCTCCGGCTGGACAGGGCAAAGGAACTTCTTGTCAAGACGGAGAAGCAGGTCAAAGAGATCGTTTTTGAAGTAGGCTATATGGACGCCTCAAGTTTTTTAAGGAAATTTAAAACTACCGAGGGCATTACCCCCGGACAGTACCGGGAACGGGTGCGAAAGGGATAGAATTCGCATATTCCATCATAAATCACCTATCCTTCGAAATAGATTAGGCACACATAAATGGAAAATACACATTGCGGGATTTTCCCCCCCGGTTTATCCTGATTACGATACAATTTAGGGAGTTTTCCCCAGCGGGGTTATTTTGCCTTTGTCTTTAAGGCGGGTGTGGAAGGATTATGTCGGTAAAAGATCTTTTGCAGGATTATAAAAAACGGAAATATATCTACTGGATGATGGTTCCGGTGATGATCTATTATGTGGTTTTCCACTATATACCAATGCTTGGTCAGGTTATTGCCTTCCAGAGCTACCGGCCCGCAAGGGGAATACTGGGCAGCCCGTGGGTAGGCTTAAGAAATTTCATCACCTTTTTCCGGGGGCCCTTTTCCGGCCGGGTCATTAAAAACACCATCATTCTAAGCCTCTACGATATTCTTTTTGTTTTCCCCATGCCCATCATCCTGGCCCTGCTCCTCAATGAGCTTCGGGGAGGCAAATTCAAACGGATAGCTCAAACGATTACCTATATGCCCCATTTTATCTCCCTGGTTATCATGTGCGGCATGATCGTTAACTTTACCAGCTCCCGGGGGGTAATTACATCCCTCCTCGGCTGGTTCGGCCTTTCTCCCACGAACCTGCTTTCCAAGCCCCAATATTTCCGGACCATCTATACCGCCAGTACCGTTTGGAAAACTATCGGCTGGGGCAGCATTATTTACCTTGCCACCCTGTCAACGGTTGACGTTAATTTATACGAGGCGGCCTCGATTGATGGCGCCGGACGGTTCCGCAAGATATACCACATCATGATCCCCTCCCTGATACCCATCGTAGCCATCCAGCTCATCATGAGAATAGGCAATATTATGAGCATGGGAGCTGAAAAAGTCATCCTTCTGTACAGCCCCATCGTTTATGACACTGCCGATACTATCTCTTCTTATGTGTACCGGGTGGGTTTAAGCGAGCAGAATTACAGCCTCGCCTCGGCGGTGGGGATGTTTAATTCGGTGGTTAATTTGGGGCTCCTGGTTTTTGCCAACTGGTTCAGCCGCCGCTATGTTCAGGAAAGCCTGTGGTAAGGGAGGATTAAAATGGGCTTTTTAAGACGTTCCCCCGGGGAACTGGTTTTTGAAGTTTTTAACACCGTCCTTATCGGGTTCATTAGTCTGGTATGTATCTATCCCATGCTGCATGTCCTTTTGGCATCCTTCAGTGAACCTCTCCGGATTATGAACCATCAGGGCCCCCTGCTCCGGCCTCTGGGATTTTCTCTGGAAGGCTACCGGGTAGTTTTTAATACCCCCAGCCTTTTTACGGGCTACCGGAATACTATTTTTTACGTGGTAATTGGTTCTTCGCTTAATATGGTTATGACCACTCTGGGGGCTTACACCCTGGCCCAGCGGGATTTTTTGCCGAAGAAATTCTGTATGCTTTTTATCGTCTTTACCATGTACTTTACCGGGGGGATCATACCGAACTTTCTCTTGGTGAGGAACTTGGGGATGCTCAATACCCGCTGGGCCCTGATAATCCCCGGAGCCATCGGTACCTGGAATATGCTGGTATTGCGTACCGCTTTTCTGGCCGTACCACGGGCCATGGAAGACGCCGCCCGGATTGACGGTGCCAACGATTTGGTCATCCTGATCCGGATCATGGTTCCCGTATCAAGGGCTACCATGGCGGTAGTATTGCTTTTTTATGCTGTCGGGCACTGGAACGCCTGGTTCAATGCCATGATCTATCTGCCCCGGGCCCGCGATTTATACCCCCTGCAGCTTTTTCTGCGGGAAATTCTTATTTCGAATAGCGAAGTGTCCGGGGCCGATACTTCCATTGATTTTGTGGGAGAGTTGGTAAAGTACAGTACCACCATCGTTTCTACCGTACCTATCCTGTGCCTGTATCCCTTTCTGCAAAGATATTTTGTAAAGGGGGTCATGATGGGATCGGTAAAAGAATAGCACCAATTATAGTAGGAGGAATACTATGGAAAATAGGAAACATTTTATTACATTCGGTTTTTTCACCCTGGCCCTGGGAGCGGCCTTCCTGGCTGCCTGTTCCCGGACCTCTTCAACGGAGACCAGACAAACTGCGGCGGGGCCGGCGACAAAGGCCGGTGTTACCTACCCGGTTTCAGCCGGGGGAGAGAAAAAGCTCAGTTTTTGGCTTCCCATCCAGCCGCCGGCGGCCAAACATATCAGTTCTTACAACGAACATGAAATCTTTAAAATCATCGGCCAAAATACCGGCGTGGAGGTAAATTTCAGCCATCCGGCCGTGGGCCAGGAACGGGAACAACTGGGGATCCTTATCGCCTCGGGAGATCTGCCGGATCTTATCCAAATCCGGGGTCTTTATAACGGGGGATCCAGCGCCGGTGTTGCCGAAGGAGTCTTCCGAGAATTAACCGGAGACATTCCCGTCCATGCCCCGGATTATTACCGGGAGATCACCAAATCTGACCGCAATTACCGGCTGGCCACCGACAGCGAGGGAAAAATCACGGAGTTTCACATCATCAAACAGAGCGCGCCGGCTTTTAACCGCTTAAACTACCGTCAGGATGTGATGGATAAACTCGGTATTGATATACCGGTTACGATAGCGGACTATGAGGAAGATTTTGCCAAGATGAAAACCGCGGGTTTAACCGGTTTCGCGCCTCCCGCAAACGGCAAGATCGATCTCATTATGTGGGCATACGGCATTACCCCGGGTTTCCATATCGGCGCCGATGGGACAGTAAAATGGGGCGAGGCCCAGCCTGCCTATAAAGACTACCTCCAGCTTATGAACGACTGGTATACCAAGGGGTATATTTCCAAAGACTTCATGAGTAACATGAGCGACCCGGAACGGCGTACCCTTTTTACCACCAATTCCGTTTCCATGATCATCAATCCGGTGGATCTGATAAAATCTGTCTCCGATGCCGCCGGCTTTGCGGCGGTTCCGCTGCCCTACCCCCGGCTGTATGCAGGCCAGGCCATCCACTTCCAGCCGGTAAGTTTTGAAACCCTGCCTCTGCCCAACGAATCCATGGGGACAGTGGTTTCAAGATCCTGCAAAAATCCCGAGATTGCCATAGAATACCTAAACTACTTCTATACCCAGGAAGGGGCGGATCTTTGTAATTGGGGGGTCAAGGATTTAAGTTACACGGTGGATACCAATGGGAAGAAGACCTTTACCGATTATATGCTGCGGAACGAGAAGATCCCCCTTTCGGATGTCCAGGTTCTTTTGAAAATCCATTTATGTGCCAAGCTCGCGGAGCCCGATGTAGTCTGTAATCCCAACGTGGTTATCGATGCTGCGGCCCTGGAATACCGTACCCGTTATTCCGATGACAGAACCATTGATGATGATCAGGTACTGCCGGCCTTTCAACTTAGCATGGAGGACAGCCTGAAGCGCAACGAGATTATGCGGGACATTAACACCTATGTGGACGAGATGACCCTTAAATTCATCACCGGCGTAAACTCCCTGAGTGAATTTGATAATTACCTGGCCCAGCTCAAAAACATGAGACTCAATGAGGCGATTGCGATTACCGCGAGAGGGTATGAACAGTTTATGACTAAGCCGGGTGTAAAATAGAGGTCCTGGCAGGAACCCTTAGGAGTATCAAATGGAGTACGGATTTTTGAAAAGCCAGCCCCACCCGGAAACTGATGCAAGCGCCTGTATTCTTCAGATGGAATCGGCGGAGCCCCTCCGCCCGGCAATTGATATTCCCGCCCTGGCCTGCGGCGCCGCCTGGGCAGGCTGTTTTTTCCTGCTGGTGGCCAAAAAAGATGAACCTCACAAGGTATACTCCTGCCGCGGATCGGAACCGGACAAACTGAGCGAGCCGGTGGAATTCGCTTCCTTTGAACTTCCCGTAACAGGTATATCCTGTTTTGAAAGTGAAACGGGTCCCGGGGTATGTATTTCCGCAGGGGACTTGTATCTCTTTGACATCCGGGGAAAGCAAATCGGCAAGCCCGGCCTCATCGCCCGCCATGCCTCGGTACTTTGGGACGGGGAGAACCGGTGGCTCACCTATGACGGTAAGCTACGGAAGCTTAACAAGGAGCTGGACGGCTTTGCGGGGGAAGCGGTAGAGATAACGGCGGCTCAGTATTTTTTGGCCGGAACCCGCCGCCAGGATGCGCTCTATGCGGAAAACCGGAACAATCCGGGGCTGCCCGGAGGTTGCCTTTTCCGGCATAAAGATTGTTACTACTACTTTTTGAGTGACCGGTTCCGGCGTTGCGCCGGAGATAATCTGGATACTTTTTGCTGTACCGCCGGAGAACTAACCGGGCGCTTTGAACGCCGTTACCTGCTTATCCCCAACGGTGGTATCCCCAATGTGTTTCACGGCGATAACGGGAAACTCTACGCTGCTTTTATCGGGGGGACACCCAGCAGCGCCGTCTACGAGCGTCCGGCAATCCTCCCCTTGGAGATGCAAGACGAAGGGTTTCTCCGGCCCGATCCTGCCTGGATCCTTGAGGCTGGGCCGGTTGCATCCCTCAAGCCGGTGGGGAATATCAGGGAAATTCGGGACAGTTTTATTTTAAACGCCCCTGACGGCTATTATTACCTGACCGGTACTACCCGGCAGCCGGAGGGCAATTTTTGGGCGGATACCAACGGGGTGTGTATCTGGCGCAGCCGGGATTTAGAAAACTTTGAATGTATCGGCAAGGTATTTGATTACCGGGACCAGCCGGAAAGCTGGCAAAACCAGGTATCGCGGAACCGTAATTGCTGGGCGCCGGAGATTGTTTTTTATGACAATACCTTTTGGATAAGTTATTCTACCGCGCCGGGCTGCGGCCTCCTCAAAAGCCAAAGCGGAAAAATCGAAGGCCCCTACCGGGACATGGGGCGTTTCGTCATCAAGGGTATTGACGCGGGGTTTTTCCAGGAGGAGGATCGGTTGTACCTAATCTGGCAAAACGGCCGCCTCGCCCCCCTGAGCCGGGATTGCACTACCATGACCGAGGAACCGGTGCTGCTACTTCCCGGGGACGGTCAGGAAGCCGGTTACGAGGGTGCCGGACTCATAAAGGTACGAGGCAAATACGTGCTTTACGCAGCGGAATGGAACGGTGATGCCCGGGTTGACGGGACCTACGACATGATGTATTCCGTGGCGGACAAGATTGGAGGGCCTTACTGCCCCCGGAGGCTTCTGGTTCCTCACGGTGGTCATGGTTGTCTGTTTTATGACAAGGGGGGCAATCTGCGTTTCACCATCTTTGGCAATGACCGCAGCGCCCCATTCCGGCATAGGGTCGGTATCGGTTATGTCCGGATTGAAGAAAAGGACGGACAGCTTTTTCTTGCGCCTCTCCAGGAGGGAGATTTATATGGACAAGCCTAATCTGATTTACCTATTCGCCGATCAGTTACGTTACAGCAGCCTGGGTTACACCGGGGACAGGCGGGCGCAGACCCCCCATATCGATCGGTTTCACGGGGAGAGCCTCGATCTCTGCAACGCCGTGTCCGGCCATCCGGTATGCGCGCCCTACCGGGCAAGCCTTTTTACCGGGAAGTATACTACCAGCACCGGTATGGTGATAAACGAGATACGCCTCAATCCGGATCATCACCGGCGTTGTTTCGCCCATATTCTCAATGAAAACGGCTACGAATGCGCCTATCTGGGGAAATGGCACCTCTGGGCCGCCCAGTTGGGAAATCATTACGATCCTGAAAATTCGTTTGTGCCTCCCGGCAAGGACCGGCTGGGCTTTGACAATTACTTTGCCCATTACAATTTTCACCACAATTACTACGGGGCCGCGGCTTATTACCATCTGGATACGAAGGAAAAAATATACACCCCCGGCTACGAGCCCGACGCCCAGACCGATATGGCCATTGCCCAACTGGAACGGCTCAATGCCGGGGGGAAACCTTTCGCGTTTTTCTTATCCTTGGGAACCCCCCATGATCCCTGGGTTCACGAAAATGTCCCCGGTTCTTACCTGGAACGGTTCCGGGATACGGACTTTTCACTCCCCGAAAATTACCTTCCCGAAAACGATCCCCACGCCGATGCCTGGGCCCGTTTAAACGAAAGGGAGCGGAAAGAACTTGTTTCCTGGATGCGGGTTTACTATGCCATGACCGCCAACCTGGACGACAACATAGGCCGGCTCATGGAGGCCCTTAAACGGATGGGGCTTTACGATAACTCAATAGTTGTTTTTACCTCCGACCACGGGGAACTTTTTGGCGCCCACGGCAGACGGGCAAAAAACATTTTCTACGAGGAGGCGGTACGGGTTCCTTTCCTCATGCGCTGGAAGGGCGTCATAAAAGAAGGCGTCTCCAGCGACGTGTGTCTGAATACGGTAGATATCATGCCCACTCTCCTTTCCCTCATGGATCTTCCCGCTTCCGGGGAAGCCGAAGGGATGAGCGTTAAAGACGCCCTCCTGGGGAAACCCGGCGCCGCCGAGCCGGAAGGGGCCCTGATGATGGGAACCGGGGCGACGGCGATCTTCGAGGACGGCCGCGAGTGGCGGGCTTTCCGGACCAAACAGTATACCTACGCAACTTACCTTTCGGACAAATCGGAACTGCTCTTCGATAACCTCGCCGATCCTCTGCAGATGAAAAACCTTGCCGGAGACTCCGCCTATGAGGGAATAAAGGCGGATCTGCGGAACAAAATGCTTGCCCGGATGGGGGGCATCAACGATACTTTTGAACCCTGCTCCTGGTACGAAAAAAACTGGATTAAAGACCGGTTTATACTCCGGACCGCCACGGCGGGACAGGAAAAACCACAGCCATGAAACTTGTTATTTTTTCCGCCGACGCAATGGTAAATGAGGATCAGGGCAGCACTTTGGGCATAAAATGCTCAATGATCTTTTCTTTAAGCCGGGCCGCCGTTCCGGCATAGGAAGGATCAGCGGCAAAGTTGGTAAATTCTTCCGTGTCCGCAGTCCGGTCAAGAAGTTCCCGGTATCTTTCCTCCTTTTTTTGTACATGGATGTACTTATGCCTTCCGTCGGTTACCGCTACGTAACCTTCCCCTTCCCCAAAGCTAAGATCCCTGGTACACAGGTGTACTGCTTACGCTGAACTTGCCGTTTTTCAGGCAAGCATATAAGGTGTATCAGGGATTGACAGCTTGAGCCTGCCAATACTCCTGTCTGTTAATTCTTGCAGTATGCAGCTTTTC
>JAISWN010000362.1 GCA_031271075.1 Treponema sp. | reverse complement strand
AACTGCCCGATCCGGGCCATCCGCTCCACCGGGACGCGGCCTTCATTGTAGAGCCGGTTCTGGATATGGCAGACCAGCATCTCAAAGGAGGCGGAAGAGCTGACCCCCGAGGCCGGGATAACGTCGCTTGAAAAACAGCCGGAAAATCCCCCGGCCTTTAACCCTTCTTTCCTGAAGCCTGCCACAATGCCGCTGATAAGGGCGCGGGAACCTTTCTTCCCCCCGGGCGGCAGTTCCCCGCTTATGTCCAGCTCGTAGTCCTCGTTGTAGGAACTGTCCGAGATCCGTACGTTTTTCATCGGAGAAACCACCGCGATGCTGTCGAACTGGATACTGGCGGCAAGAACCTTGCCGTGGTTGTGATCCGTATGGTTGCCGCCTATCTCGCTCCGCCCGGGCGAACTGAACACCCGGATGTCCCTTTCCCCGAAACGTTCCCTGAACCGTTTTATCAGGCCGGCGTAGCGTTTTTTCTGCTCCCCCAGAACCGTCTCTCCCGCCCCGTAGAGCAGGGCAAACAGTTTTTCTGTCTCCGGGGCATCCAGGGCCTTAAAGGCGGCGTCAATGATCATTTGTATATCTCCCAGCTTGTCCGGATGAGGGTTTCCATGTCCGAATACCGGGCCTCCCAGCCCAGGGTTTCCCGGGCCAGATCGGAGGACGCGGTAAGCTTGGCCGGATCGCCTACCCGGCGGCCGCATATCCTGGCCGGTATGGGTTTTCCCGTAACCCGGCGGGCGGTTTCAACAAGCTCCAGCACGGAAGTCCCCTTTCCCGTCCCCAGGTTGAGGGTCAGGCTTTTCCCCTCCCTGCCGATGTAGTCCAGAGCCATCGCGTGGGCTATGGCCAGATCGTTCACGTGGATGTAGTCCCGGATACAGGTTCCGTCGGGAGTGTCGTAGTCGTTCCCGAAGATCTGCAGCTCCTCCCGGATGCCGGCGGCGGCTTCCATGACAACCGGGATAAGATTGGCCGGGTTGAGTTCTTTCCCCTTCATGCGGCCCTTGACATCGTAGCCCGCCGCGTTGAAGTAGCGGAGACTGGCGTAGCGGATGCCCCGCAGTTTTTCGTACCACCCCAGAAAACGCTCTATCTCCAGCTTGGTAAAACCGTAGTAGTTGGCGGGGTTTTGGGGATGCTTTTCGTCTACCGGCAGGTACCGGGGTTCGCCGTAAACCGCCGCGCTGGAGGAAAAGACAATATACTTAATGCCCCCGTTTGAGGCGGCGTTCAGGATGTTCATGGTTCCGCTGATGTTGTTCAGGGAGTATTTCTCCGGCCTAACCATGGATTCCCCGGCGGCTTTAAAGGCCGCCAGATGCACCAGGGCGTCAAAACCTTCCGCCCCTGCCCGGGCCAGGGATACATAGTCCATAATATCCCCGTGGACAAAGGCCGCATCAGGGTACAGGTTCCCCCGGAGGCCGCTGGAAAGGTTGTCAAACACCGTTACCCCGTGTCCCCGATCCAGGAGTTCCCGAACCACATGGCTCCCGATATACCCCGCCCCGCCGATGACCAGAATTTTCATGCCCTGCTCCTCCGCCCCGTCAGTTCCAAAGCCGCGCCGGGTATACCCCGGCGGCGGTAAGCTCCGCCATGCGGCGCTGGGCCTCTTCCCGGTCTTCCCGGTGAGTCACGCCGAACCATTCGGATTCGGCTTTGAGGATCTTGACCTTGAGATACCCTTTTTTGATAAGCCAGTCCGCCGCCAGGGGAATGTAACATTCGCTTTTCGGCTCCCTCCCGGAGCTTTCACAGAATTCCGCAAAGAAGTCCCCGATAGGGGCCAGGGAGGCGGGCGGGAAACCCCAGAAATTCATGGATACCGGTGTATCGGCGGCCAGTTCCCGCCGTGTCCCGTCCGCCCCGGTGTTAAAAATTACCCCCTCCCGCTTCTCAATGGATTTGAGTTCGTCCACCGAAACAAGGTACGGATCCTTAACCACGCAGACCCCCCGGGTTACCGTCCCCTTGGGGCTCAGGGTTTTCTCCAGCTTGTAGGGGACAATGGCCCCCTCTTTCAGATCCGGGGCCGAAAGGCAGGCGCCCATCACGCCGAAGGCTTCCCTCCCGTAAAAATCGTCGGCGTTGATTACCGCGAAAGGCGCGTCGATAAGAGGGGCGGCGCAGAGCAGGGCATGGGCGGTTCCCCAGGGCTTTGTCCTCCCGGTTTTCGCCGCATATTCCTTGAGATCCGGCGGCAGGAGGCTGTCCAGCTCCTGGTAGGCCAGTTCGTAAGGCATTGACGAGCCCATGCGGCTCAGCACGATTTCCTTAAAATCCCCTTCAATGTCGCGGCGTATGATAAACACCACCTTGCCGAAACCGCTTTGGAGGGCATCGTACACCGAGTAATCGAGAAGTACTTCACCGTTGTTTCCAATCCGGTCAATCTGCTTTAGCCCGCCGTAACGGCTTCCCATTCCGGCGGCAAGAATAACTAATATCGGTTTCATATTCACCCCTGTTCCATACTAGCCGAAAAACCAGGCCGAATCCAGATTGGGAATGCGCAAAACGCGGGGGATAGTAGAACTCTAGTATAGAAAATCCCTAAAACCGGCGGAATTTTCCCTTTTGATTAAAGCGCCACACACACCCGCGCCCTATATAAGGCATGAATGAGCATGCTATAAACTGGCACCCCGCCTTCGTCGCCGCCGTCCGGCTCGAACTGGGGGATTACCGCCCTTCCCTCACCTTTATCCCGGAATTCCAGCTCTCCTCCGCGCCTCTCCGGATCGACCTCCTCGTCATCCGCAAAAAACCGGAGAGCCCCGTCCTCAAAAACTTCGCCGCCATCTTCAAGGGCCACAACATCTTCGAGTATAAATCCCCCGCCGCCTACCTTTCCGTCTTTGACTTCTACAAAACTTACGGCTACGCCTGTTTCTACTCCGCCCTGAACAAGGTTCCCGTAACGGATATTACCCTCTCCTTTGTGGTAAACCACCGGCCCCAAAGGCTTCTGAAACACCTCGGGGAGCTGAGGAAATGGCGTGTTGAAGAAGGGAAGCGGGGGATTTATAGTATCGAAGGGGATATCATGCCTATCCAGGTCCTGGTATGCCATGAACTGCCTGAAGGGGAGAACCGGTGGTTTACCGGGTTACGGGAGGGGGTAGAGGGGAGGCGGATAAGGGCCTTGACGGAGGAGATACTGGCCGGGGACAAGGTTTTGGAAGCCGGGGCGTATCTTGAGGCGGTGATAGCGGCGAACGTGGAAAAGTTAAAGGAGATGGGACGGATGACGAAGAAACTGGGACTGGCGCTTGAAGAGATGGGGATACTGCCGCCGAAGTGGCAGGAAAAGCTGCGACAGGCAGAGGAGGCCCAGCAACAGGCCGAAGATGCGCGGCAACAGGTTGAGGAAGAACGGAGGCGGCTGGAAGATTCGGCCCGGCTTCTCAGGCAATGCGGGGTTTCGATTGACGCCATTGTAAAAACCACCGGGCTTTCCCGCAAAAGGGTGAAGCAATTATAAGACGATCAAGGAGCATGTTATGGCCTTACCGGCGGAGTTAATGCAAAATGTGCCCACCATAGAGGAGTTCTGGGCCGCCTATACAAAGTCCCGGGAGGAATGGGACCGCCGTATGGTGAAAGCGGAGGAGGAGGCTATCAGATACCGGGAGGAATGGGACCGCGGCATGGAGGAGTTGCGGGCGGTTCAGCGGGAAACGGCGCGGACGGTTGACCGGGTGGGTAAGCAGATGGGGGATCTCAACAACCGCTTCGGCGAACTGGCGGAACACCTGGTGGCCCCCGGGATCATCAGGCGTTTCAACGA
>JAISWN010000319.1 GCA_031271075.1 Treponema sp. | reverse complement strand
GCCGCCTACGGGGTCGGCCTTGACGCCTGCGATATCTGCGGCCCCACCGGGTACTACGAACGGCGGGACGGGGTTGTCTGCCGGCTTTGCGATGTGGTGATGAACACTTCTACCATCGGCTTTAAGGGGGGGTGTAACCCCGTACCCCTGGCCTACACCATGCGGGAGGGGAACATGGTTATCCGGACGGCGGATCTGGAAGCCGAGCGGGGCCGGTTCAAATAGGAGAGGTAATTATGTTCTGGAGAATGGTACGGGGCGCCCTTTTCAGGCAGCGGGGAAAGATGGTGATGGTGGCTTTCACCATAGCCCTGGGCTCTTCCCTGGCCACCGCCATGCTGAATGTGATGTTTGACGTGGGGGATAAGGTAAACCAGGAGTTGAAAACCTACGGGGCGAACATTAACATAATGCCCCGGGGGGCTTCCCTATTGGACGATCTTTACGGGGCAAGCGAAGGCTCCGGGGTTTCGGACAAGTACCTTTACGAAGCGGAACTGGGGAAGATAAAAACTATTTTCTGGGCTTTCAACATCGTTGACTTTAGCCCCTACCTCTACACCCGGGCCGCCCTTCTTAAAGGCGCCGGCCCTGCCCTGGCGGAGGGCGAAGTCCGCCTGACGGGAACCTGGTTCAGCCGCCGCCTGGATCTTCCCACCGGAGAAACGCTGCTTACCGGCATGAAGCCCCTGAAAAGCTGGTGGGATGTTTCGGGCCGGTGGATCACCGACGAGGATACGGACGCGGTAATGGCGGGCCGGGAAGCCGCCCGGCGTTACGGTATATCCCTTGGGGACACCGTTTCCCTCCGGATCGCCGGGCCGGGCCGGGAGGAGGGGATACGGAACTTTACGGTGAAAGGGATCTTCCACGCCGGGGGGGACGAGGATGAGTATATCTACGCCCCTCTTTTAAGCGTCCAGGAATTGGCCGGTAAGCCGGGCCTGGTAAACCGGGTGGAGTTAAGCGCCCTTACCACCCCGGACAACGAGCTTTCCCGCCGGGCCGCCCAGGATCCCAAGAGCCTCTCGATAAAAGACTGGGAAACCTGGTACTGTACCGCCTACGTCAGCGCCATCTGCTACCAGATCGACGAGGTACTGACGGACTCGGTATCCAAACCCATACGGCAGGTGGCCGAATCGGAAGGGGCGATTCTGGAAAAAACCCAGCTCCTGATGTTCCTCATCACCGTCCTCAGCCTGGCCGGTTCCGCCCTGGGTATCTCCAACCTGGTTACCGCCGATGTGATGGAACGGGCCAGCGAGATCGGCCTCCTCAAGGCGGTGGGGGCCTGCGACGGGCCGGTCTCCCGGCTGGTGCTTACCGAAGTCCTGATCACCGGAATCGCCGGCGGGGCTATCGGGTACTTCGCGGGCCTGGGATTTGCCCAGATCATCGGACATACCGTATTTTCCTCCGCCATTGCCATTAAACCCGCGGTTATACCCCTGGTAGCGGTACTGGTGTTTCTGGTAACCATGGCGGGGAGCATCCCCTCAATAAAACTACTCCTCTCCCTCCGTCCGGCGGAGGTGCTCCATGGACGGTAAAGCGGCAAAATGAAAAAAGAACGTTTCTACCTGAAAATGGTGGTAAGCTCCCTCCTCAGGCGGAGATCCCGCATGTTGACGGCACTTCTGGCGGTAACTACCGGGGCGACGATCCTCTCCGGGCTTGTTACGATTTACTACGACATTCCCCGGCAGATGGGGCAGGAATTCCGTTCCTACGGGGCGAATTTTGTCATTATGCCCGCGGGAAACGAGGCCGTTATGGATACGGCGCTGATGGAGGAGGCCCTTTCGTATCTCCCCGCCGGGATGGTTACCGGAATCGCCCCCTACCGGTACCGGCTCATAAAGATCAACGAGCAGCCCTTCATGGCCGCCGGCGCGGATCTGCCGGGAACCCGGAAAACCAGCCCCTACTGGCTTGTCCAGGGCCGCTGGCCCGAAGCCGCCGGGGAAGCCCTGATAGGGCAGGAGGTGGCGGACGTGATCCGGCTCCTCCCGGGCAACAGTTTTACTGTTACCGGAACCGGGGCGGGGGGGCCTTTCAGCGCCGGCTTTAAGGTATCCGGGGTTCTCCAGACCGGGGGCGCCGAGGAGGCTTTTGTCTTCATGGCCCTCTCCGATTTTGAGGCCATGACCGGGGAAAGCGGCAAGATCGACGTGGTGGAGTGCAGCATCTCTGCGGAGGCGGAAACCCTGGAAAACCTGGCCGGGCAAATCAGCGAAAAAGTCCCCGGCGTAAGTCCCCGGCTGGTCAAACGGCTTACCGATTCCGAAGGGGCGGTGTTAACCAAACTCCGGGCCCTGGTCGCCCTGGTAACCTTTATCGTGCTCCTCCTCATCATGATATGCGTAGCTACCACCATGATGGCGGTGGTGGCGGAACGCCGCCGGGAGATAGGGCTGCGGAAAGCCCTGGGGGCTTCCAACCGGAGCCTGGTAACGGAATTTATGGGGGAAGGGGTGTTCCTCGGCGGCCTTGGGGGCGTTCTGGGGGCGGTCTTCGGCTACGTCTTCGCCCAGGCGGTAGGGCTTAACGTATTCAACCGCTCAATCGCCTTTCGGCCTTTGTTTGTGCTGCTTACCCTGGCCGCGTCGGTTCTTGTTACCGCCCTGGCCTGCGTCATCCCGGTACGGAACGCTACCGATGTGGATCCTGCCGTTGTACTACGAGGAGAATGATATGGATCTGTTGGAATTACGGGACATCTCCAAGGCCTACGGAAACCTCAAGGCCCTGCGGGATGTGAACCTTACGGTTAAGCAGGGAGAATGGCTGGCGATCATGGGCCCCTCCGGTTCCGGCAAAACCACCATGATGAACATCATCGGCTGCATGGATAAACCATCCACAGGAACCGTGTTTCTGGACGGGGTGAATATCTCCCGGGAGAGCGACAGAAACCTTACCGCCACCCGGCGCGACAAGATCGGCCTTATCTTTCAGCAGTTTCACCTGGTGAACTACCTTACCGCCCTTGAAAACGTTATGGTAGCCCAGTATTACCACAGCCTTCCGGACGAAAAGGAAGCCATGGAAGCCCTGGATCGGGTGGGCCTTGCCGGCCGGGCAAAACACCTGCCCAGCCAGCTTTCCGGAGGGGAACAGCAGCGGGTCTGTATCGCCCGGGCGCTTATCAACTACCCCAAACTGATCCTGGCGGACGAACCCACGGGAAACCTTGACGAAGCCAACGAGAATATCGTTATCGGCATTTTCAAAAAACTCCACGCCGAAGGCAGCACCATTATTGTGGTTACCCACGATCCGGAAGTCGCCGGGGACGCCGGAAGGACGGTGGTACTGGAGCACGGCAGGATTGCCCGGATTGTTAAAAACAAAGAGGCGGAACCCCATGACTAAGTTTCCTAACCCTGTTCTCTTTTGCCTTTGCCTGTTCCTTCCGGTTTTTTTTAGCGCCGGCTGCGGGAATTCCGGTTACCGGGACGGAACCTACACCGGAAAGAGCGGCCCCGACGATAACGGCGCCTTCGGGGAAGTAACCCTTACCGTCAGGGAAGGAAAAATTACGGACTGTAGTTTTGTTACCCGGCAGAAAGACGGAACCGTCAAGGATGAAAATTACGGGAAGATCAACGGGGAAATCTCCAACCAGTCCTACTATGACAAGGCCCAGCTTGCCGTAAGGGCCATGGAAAAATACGCCCGGGATTTAAGCCGCACGGGAAACCTGGAAGACCTGGAAGCCGTGAGTGGGGCTACCATCGCGTACAACCAGTTCAGGGAAGCGGTGGAGGACGCCCTGGAAACCGCGGGAAAGCGGTAAGCGCATAGACAGTCCTGTAGTGCGATGTAAAACCCTGCCAGCAGGCTGCTTACACGAGACTTGTTCGAGAAGCCGGTTGGTTCTCGAACAAGTCTATTCTGTGTACTGTTTTAGCGGTTACAAGATACTAGGACTGAATAGTTACAAAGATCATCTGTAATGCCTTTCGATCAATACCGTCGGCATTCAAATACCCCGCAAATTTCTTTAACCCATTTTCAATCGCATTTCGTAGTTTCTTGGTTATTTTTATATTTGGTTCCCACCACCAGTTTTTTATCCTAAGCGGATTGCCTGTTTTCTGCTGTACAGGTTCCATGCGCGCAATTATTTTATTTCGATATAATATGGGCAATACATAATATCCATATTTCCTTTTCTCTTCCGGTAAATACACTTCCCAACTGTACTGAAAATCGAAAACTTTTTGTATTAACATTCTATCCCATAAAAGATTATCCAGCGGGGCCAAAACCCTGGCATAGTTGTCGTACTCAGGCTTTATATAAAACAAATCCATATCTTGCTGACAAATATAAAAAGTTTCATTTATTTCAGGAATCTCTATGCGCTCAATAAGACCTTTCTTTTCAAGAGAGTCAAATACCTGTTTACGCAACCGGCTGTCCGAGAGATAATATCCGTTCCATCCTCCCCCGTTTCTTAACCAATGCACGCCAATGCTTTTTATCCTGCGCAGGAAATACCATTCATAAAAGTCATCATTACTATCAAACGGATCCGGCGATTTTATTATCCTTTCGGGAAGCAAATTTTGTATTAGGTCATATGTTTTTTGTGTATTTCTCTTTTTATATACTCCGAGTTCCCCTTTTGAAAACAGATAATCAAAGGCCGCTCCGGCGATCTTTCTATGCCCCCAACGGCCCGGCCGGCATTTCCCCAAATCAATATCAGTTGCCCCAAGCGGACCGGAATCCTTAAGTTTTTTCAGCACCTGCGATGTATATGACAAGACTTCGCTCTGACCCCGCCATGCAAGCGTATGTTTTCTGGACTCTTCCATACATTTTCTAATTCGCTTAAAATAGGGCCAGTCTTCTGTTCTGTAAATCGACATTTCCTTGTCCCAGGCGTCCACAAGAACCCTGTCCTGATATAAAAGTTTGTCAAGAATATCCATGGTAAAATTTTTTATTCTTGATTGTAATACCAAATGGGGGTTACGCCCTACCACATTCAACGGATCGTATTGCACGGATCCAATACGCCGGAACAGTGTAATAATTCCCGATTCCCCGGCCAGTTTATCAAAACAGTCCAAAGAATGGTACCGTATCAGAAAAGAACAAAGTCCATCTTTTGTAAAAGAATATGTCATATTTTAGTTCCTTTACGCTATATTAACACCTGAATCCGTACACAGAATCAGGGTAAAGACAATGATCAATAATAATGGTCAAAGATGCCATACTGTTCTCTTCCTGGGGGTGTACTATAGTATATCTACTGGGATCCTGTCAAGATCGCGCATTGTCTCACGTTAAACCTTACCCTGGCCCATCAGTTTAAACCCGGCCAAAAGAGCGTCGGGTATCCTCCCGGCTTACTGTGTTTTTCGGCGTTTTATGGTATCTATTTCCCTGTGATTCCTTTATCCAAACTGTCGCGCCTCCCCCGATCCCTGCGGCTCCGGAAGGCCGAAAAGATCCTGGCCGAGGCGGAGCGGCGGCTCCTGGCCCCGGGGCAGGAGTCCCGGCCTTTCGCCGAAACCGCGCCGGGCCGGAGCGGTCTCTTTTCCCCCGGCGAACTGGCGTATCTGGAGGATCTGCTGGAACTGCTCGGCGGGGACAAAGATTTTTCCCCGGCGGAGCGCGGGGCTTTGGGGCAAAGCCGCGCCGCCCTGGGGGTTGCCGGCGGGGCTCCCGGCGCCTTGCGCGACGGGTCTGCCCTGCGCCGGGCCCTCAACACGGCCCGCCATATCCTTCTGGCCGCCGCCGGACGCTGCCCCGCCGACTGGGACTTTACCGACCCCCAGGGCAGGCTGGACCCGGCAAAACGGCGCCCTTTTCCGGGAATGGGGGTCTATCTGGAGGATATCCGCTCCCCTTTCAACGTGGGAGCCATGTTCCGCAGCGCCGAGTCCTTTGGAGCTGAAAAGCTCTGGCTTTCCCCCCTCTGCGCCGATCCCCGCCACCCCCGGGCTGAACGAACCGCCATGGGCTGCGTGGATGTCCTTCCCTGGGAACGACTGGGTGAAGATCCCTTCCCGGAAAAGTCCGGCCCGGCCGCCCTTTCCCCGGAGATTGGGGGATTTTCCGGCGGCCCCTTCTTCGCCCTGGAGACCGGGGGTATCGCCATCGGGGAATTTCCCTTCCCCCGAACCGCGGTGATGATCGTGGGCTCCGAGGAACTGGGGGTAAGCCCCGCCGCCCTTGCCGTGGCGGACGCTTCCCTGGGCCGGGTGAGCATCCCCAGCTATGGCGCGAAAGGCTCCCTCAACGTGTCCGCCGCCTTCGCCATCGCCATGCAGAAATGGGCGGAAGAAAGGGCAAAGACCATAGCCCGGAACCCGCCGTACTTTTTACGCCGGGGGCGTTAATTTTTTCGCCTTTATCCGTTCCCGGAAGATTTCCAGTACCCGGTCTATCATCTTTACCAGGGGAAGCTGCTCCAGTCCGGCGATGAAAAAATGATCCTGCTGCATGGGAAGGAGGATCCGTTCCCCCGGGGCGGCAAGCACCGCCGCCGCTATTCCCCGGGTAATCTCCCCCATCATGCTGTTGCCTATCACAATGCCGATGGGGCCCAGGATAAAATCCCCGGAGGAAACCGAGACCCGTATCGCGTTCTCCCCGGTAGCGCCCCGGTGGGCCCCGGCCTTTACCATCCGTTCGGTGGCTACCGCGTTGGTTCCCAGGGCAATTATCTCCGTATCACTGTCGATACTCTCTTTCAGTTTTCCGATAAGCTGTCCGCCGATCCCGCCGCCCATGCCGTCCACCACCACCACTGTTGTTCTCATCCCCGTGCTCCTCAGTAATACTTTAAAGACTCTTCATAGTGATCCGCGTCCAGTTCCGCGAAACCTTTACCGGCCAGGAAGGCGCGGACACGGAAACAGAGCCCGCAGCGGGAAGGGTAAGTTTTCTCCGGTACGAAACCCTGCCCCCGGGCAAACTCAAGCAGGGCCCCGGTTCCGCCGTAGTAGAGGGCCTCAAAAACCGGGTACTTCCCTTCGGGGATGCCCTCCACCGCCTCCGCCAGAGGGATGCGTATCCCGGTACAGCCCGGCGGAATGAAACAGCAGTCCGCGTCCACGTGGAAGTGGCCGGTAGACAGCAGATCCCCGCAGGGTTTGGAATCGGTAAAATCCGCAAGCGCCCCCCTTCCGGCGTATTCCCCCTCAATGTTGACCGCCCTGCCCCCGATACGCAGCCCATAGAGCCGGGCAGTGTTACTGATATAAGCGTCCCCCAGGACGGCTTCCAGCCCGGCCCGGCTGTGGGTTTTCACCGCGTCCAGCCGGGAAAGGGCCGGAAGGAACTGCTGTTTCCAGAGGAAGTAACCCAGGCCGTTCTTTTCACAAAGCTTCGCAAGCCGCAGGGGAAGGGCATAGGGAACGTATTCGGCGTGGAAGGGGTCTACGGAAATGCAGAGGGCTTCCACTTCAAGGGATCTAAGGCGTTTCAGCATGGCCGGCCCATCCGCGCCGGCGGCCCAGAAGGCGTTGGTCTCAATGTAGTCCAGGGTTATCCCCGCGTCCCGCAGTTCTTCTACCGCCATGGCCAGGCCCTGGAAATCCAGGAAAGGTTCGCCGCCGCCGATATGTACCGAACCGATTCCGCCCTTGCGGAGGAGGCGGCAGATCTCCCGCATGGCCTCCCGGCTAACGTAACCCGCCCTCCGGGTCGGGGAACAGGCGTAGAGACAGTGACGGCAGGCGGCGGTACACCGGTAGTTCACCATTATCCCCCCATGGTACAGATTCCCCAGGCTAAGCAAAATCTCCCCTCTCTTTTGACATTAGACTTGCAAGCTCGCCACAGGCTAGCGTGCAAGTCTATTATCAAGTTTTAGATATTACAAGCTACTAGTGTGAACATACCCTAATATTTAGTGGCGGTTATTTCAATTTCGTCATCCGCCGTATCCATCCTCAAACTTTCCGCTATGTGGCGGCGACAGGGGGGAGGCCAGGACGGAAGCCGCCGCGGTTCAAATGTCCTATGCTATGCATTTTTCACGATAGTACCTGTACTGTCGTAAAGGTGGCAGCAGACATACTGTTCGCCGGAGATCACCCTGGGCAGAGGGGTCTTGGTTTTACAGATCTCCGCGCAGTGGGGGCAGCGGGTGTGGAACTTGCAGCCCGGCGGGGGCTTAATCGCCGAGGGGATGGTTCCTTCCAAAAGCTGCCTGG
>JAISWN010000300.1 GCA_031271075.1 Treponema sp. | reverse complement strand
GTCGAACCTGCGGTTCGGCGAGGTATGTTGTTCTCCCGATGTGGTTGCACTCGGAGGTTTAATACCTCTTTAACCGCCCTGAAGGGCGGGGTATTAAACCCCCTCGGCACGAATAAACCATGATAAACAAAGAGAAACGGCCGGTCCGGTTTTTTAACACCACCGGCCCCTGTAACCCCTGGGATCACTATATGCTGCCCCCGGAGGAACGGCTGGTGGGGGCTCAGCTCCACCGCTATATCCGGGACCAGCTCTACTGGGTGCTTCACGCGCCGCGCCAGACGGGGAAGACCACCTTTTTGCAGAACTGGATGCGGGAGATCAACAGCGGCCGGTTTAACGGCGGCGACGCGGTGGCCTGTTACGTCAGCGTGGAACGCTGCCAGGGGCTTGCCGAGGCGGCAAAGGCCATGCCCAATATCTGTAAGGCCATACAGGAATACGCCGAATTTCTCAGTATGCCGGTACCGGAACTGAAGACTGGGGCGGTCAACAGTATGCTGAGCGACATATTGATAAACTGGTCGGTCCTGGTAGTTCCCAAGCCCTTGGTTGTTCTGTTTGACGAGACCGATGTTCTTGAGGGGGAAACTCTCATCAGTTTCCTGCGGCAGTTACGGGGCGGCTTTGCCGGGCGGGGGCCGGGTTTTTTCCCCGTTTCTATCGCCCTCGTAGGCATGAGAGACCTCAAGGACTACATCACCGCGGCGAAGGGCGGCGCTACCCCCAACCCCGGTTCACCCTTCAACGTCAAGTCCGATTCCGCAATGCTCTCCAATTTTCTGCGGGAGGACATTGCCAAGTTGTTCGCCCAGCGGACGGAAGAAACGGGCCAGGAGATAAGCGGGGAAGCCCTTGACTATGTGTACGACCAGTCCCGGGGCCAGCCCTGGATAGTGAACTCCCTGTTTCAGCGGGCCACCATGCGGATCCTGGACGAGGGGAGCCGGGAGACCGTTTCCCTGGAACACATCATGGAGGCCCGGGAGCAGATGATCCTGGCCCGGGAGACCCACCTGGACGCCCTGGAAGTACGGCTGCGGGATCCCCAAATACGCCGGCTGGTAGAATCAATCATCATCGGCGCTGCCGATCCCGGTATCAACCGGGCCAGCCCGGATGTGCAGCTTGCCATGGATTTGGGCCTGGTCTCCTGGACCACCGAAACGGGCTTTATCATCGCCAACCCCATTTACGCGGACATTCTGACCCGCTACCTGAACGCGGGCTACCACGATAACCTGCCGCCGCCCTCGACCTGGCAGTGGCAAAAGGCAGATGGCTCCCTGGACATGGACGCCCTGTTGCGGGAATTCCAGCGGTTCTGGCGGGAGAATTCCGAGGTATGGGAAGAAAAGTCGGACTACACCGAAGCCTTTCCCCACCTGCTTTTAATGGCGTTTTTGCAGCGGGTGTTGAACGGCGGTGGGAGAATCGACCGGGAGTATGCCGCAGGCCGGGGCCGCATGGATCTGTACGTGGAATATAAAGGCGGCAGGTACATTATTGAGGTGAAGCTGATCCACGACAGGCAAAGCCCGGAGCAGGTAACGGCCAGGGGGCTTGAACAGATAGCCAAATACCGGGACAGCAAGGCGCCGGACGCTCCGGCGTATCTCCTCATATTCGACCGGCGTCCCCGGGTGAAGGAAGCCCCCTGGGAGGAACGCCTCGGCTGGACGCGGGAAGGAAGCGTAACGGTAGTCCGCTCTTAGTGCCGCTATTCCATTTACAACGAAATAAATGTTCCATTGGCAATGGAATAATATCCGGGTTTCGGATACACTCAGGGCATGAAGCTTTCCGAACTGAGGGATATAACGCGGTCGCAAAAAGAGCGCCTTGAGGCCCTTGATACTGGGCTTGAACGGGAGCTTTTGCCGTTCCTGCCGGATATCCGGAGCCACGCGCTGATTGTAAGCGGCATACGCCGTTGCGGAAAAAGTACCCTGCTGCGCCAGTTTGTCCGGAAAACCGGACGGGCGTATTTTTACTGCATCTTTGACGATTTGCGGCTCTATGAATTTTCCGGGGCGGATTACCAGCTCCTGGACCTTTTGATAGCCGAATCGGGCTGCGGCCTCCTGTTTTTCGATGAGATTCAGTCCGCCCCGCGCTGGGAACTCTATATCCGGCAAAAGCTTGACGAAGGCTTTCAGGTTCTCTTAACCGGTTCTAACGCCTCCCTTTTAAGCCGGGAACTGGGCAATAAACTAACCGGCAGGCATTTGTCGAAGGAACTGTTTCCGTTCTCCTACCGTGAATATTTGCGCTTTACCGGGCAGGCCGCGGACGCGCAATCGCTGGACGCTTACTTTGTTCAGGGCGGTTTTCCCGAATACCTTAAAACGGGGAACGCCGATATCGTAGCCCAGTTGCAGCGGGACATTCTGTACCGGGACATTGCGGTCCGTTACGGCATCCGTGATGCCGCCCCCTTGCAGCGTCTGTACGGTTTTTTGGTGTCGAACACGGCTCATTTGGTTTCCCCCAGCAGGTTGACGGCCCAGGCCGGGGTAAAATCTCCGTCCACGGTGCTAGAGTATTTTTCCTGGTTCCAGGCGGCCTATTTAATCAGGCTCGTACCCTGTTTTGCCTGGTCCGTCAGGGCCCAAAGCCTTGCGCCCAAGAAACTCTATATCGCCGACATGGGGATCATTCGGACCGGTTCGCGTTCCTTTACGCCGGATTACGGGGCCCTGATGGAGAATTTTGTTTTTAACCAGCTCCGGCTTTCAGGCGGCGATGTTTATTATTTTTCTGATAACAACAGGGAATGTGATTTTATCGTAAACCCCGGAGGCCTGGAGACCCAAGGACCGGAGGGTGGGGCGTTTTGCGTCCAGGCGTGTTACGAGTTAAACGGCGATAACCAGGACCGGGAGATCGCGGGCCTCCGCGCCGCCATGGATTTCTTCAACACATCCGAAGGGATCATCATCACCCGGGACACCCGGGACCTTATCCTGGAATCCGGCAGAAAGATCACCGTGCTTCCGGCCTGGGACTGGGCCATGGGGCAAAAATAGAGAGAATGAATAAGATCAGCCGGATAAAAATCACGGGCTTCCGCCGTTTGGACAAAATCGACCTGGCGGTAAAACCCTTTATGACCCTGATAGGAATTAACGGTGTTGGAAAAACTTCGTTTTTGGATGCGCTCACTTTATTGTCTGCTTCCGCTTCGGGGGATTTACAGGAAACCCTGTCCCAATTCGGCGGGATTGCGAGTCTCCAGACCCGTGATAAAAATTACGGCTTTTCTTTTCTGGTAAATATGAATGTACCAGGTTATGATCCCATTGAATATAGCCTTAATGTTACACCGCAGGGGACAGCATATTCCATTTCCCGGGAGACCCTGTCACAGCATCGTTCCGGGTATGAAAAACCCTTCATGCATATTGATTCCACAAATACTAATATCTGCTATTTTGAAACAGGAAGAGGACCAATTCATCCAACCTGGGAACACAACCACCAGGAAACTTCATTATCCCAGGTGCCTAAAATGTTCCAGCAGCCTGAAGAACTGCGGCGTATTCTTGCTACAACAACGCAATATCACACACTTGATATAGGTCTCAACGCGCCGGTTAAATTACCGCAGCAGATGAAGCCCGCGGTTCTGCCCGGCGCAAATGGTGGAGATCTGGTTTCCTATTTGTATTACCTCCGCGAAAGTGATCACAACAGATTCGAGGCAATTACAGATTCCCTGCGGGCAGCGTTTCCCGATTTTGAAGAATTAAACTTTCCTCCGGTAGCCGCAGGTATGCTGACTATGACCTGGAAAGATCGTAATTTCAACAAGCCACTATATATGCACGAACTATCCGAAGGAACATTACGTTTCCTTTGGCTGGTTTCATTGTTACAAAGCCCGAATCTTTCAACAATAACGATGATTGACGAGCCGGAAGTAAGTATGCATCCGGAACAGTTGAGTCTACTGGCGGATCTCATGCGCGAAACCTCCGGAAGAACCCAGTTGATTATTGCCACTCATTCGGAAAGGCTTATCCGTTTTTTAAGGCCAGAAGAAGTGGTAGTAATGGATGTTGACGAAACCGGCTGTGCGGTGGCGGCCTGGGCGGACACGCTGGATTTGGAAAAATGGCTTGGCGAATACAGCATGGATGAAGTTTGGCGCATGGGACAATTGAAAGGGCAGTAATGAAGATAGCCATAATTGTCGAGGGAAAAACTGAAAAAGTGTTTATACCATATTTGCGGCCTTATTTGAAAGATCGCCTGGCGGATAGAATGCCAAAAGTAATTCCATTTTGCTATGATGGTCGTATCCCAAAAGAAGGCAAGCTGCAACGGGTTGTGCAGAACCTGCTCGCCGGTCCAAATGCAGCCGATTATGTCATCGCCTTGACCGATGTTTATACGGGAACTTTCGATTTTAGAGACGCCGCAGACGCAAAAGCAAAAATGCGAAACTGGGTTGGGGAGGAACCTCGTTTTTATCCCCATGCCGCTCAGTACGATTTTGAAGCATGGCTATTGCCCTATTGGAGTACAATACAAAAATTGGCCGGACATAATAAAAACGCTCCATCAGGAAATCCTGAGAAAGTAAACCATGATAAGCCGCCGGCTTATCATATCAGGGAAATTTTTGAAGCCGGGACCTGCCGGGATAGTTACGTGAAGCCACGTGACGCTGGCAGGATTCTGAGAGGTAACGATTTGTCTATAGCGGTAAATCAATGCGTGGAACTCAAGGCGCTTGTGGACACGATTGTTGAGTTGAGTGGTACTGGTCCTGTACGGGCTGCTGGATAGCAAAAATCCTTAACTTTGAACATAGCTACTCATTACAGCCCCCACCCAGTGAAGATTCGATATGGAGGAAAGACATAGTTCCCCATCTGGCGGGAACAGCACAAAATGTTTTGCAGATATGTCAGTATGGATTTACGGAAATGGTGAACAACGCCATTGAACATTCAGGATCAAAAACTATCAAAATAGAAGTATCCAAAAATGGGGAAATACGATTTGCCATTATTGATTACGGCATTGGTATTTTTGAAAAAATAAAAAACGATCTTGCCCTTGAAGAACCGAATCACGCCATATTGGAATTGCTCAAAGGAAAGCTCACCTCCGATCCGCAGCAGCATTCAGGTGACGGAATATTTTTCACCTCCCGGATTTTTGATACGTTTACCGTTACGTCGGGGAATCTGGCGTTTTCCTGGCTTAAAAACAGCAGCCGGTTTGAATTTGCTAATAGAGACAGCGGTCCGGGTACTATGGTGAACATGGCGATAAGTACCACTTCAAAACTTTCCCTGGCCGATATTTTTAATGAATACGCCGATCCCGATAAACAGCCCGGCTTTTACCGGACCGCCGTCCCCCTGCAAATAATGCAGCACGAAGGGGATTCCCTCATGTCCCGGTCCCAGGCAAGACGCCTCGTGAACCGTTTTGACCGGTTTCTTGAGGTGGTACTGGACTTTACCGGCGTCGATTTTATCGGCCAGGGCTTTGCGGATGAAATATTCCGGGTCTTTGCCCAGGCCCACCCCGCCACGCGGCTTATCCCCGTTAACTGCACGGAGACGGTAGAAAAAATGATCGCCCATGTCGGGGGGCCTGCTACCAGGCAGCAGGATAGCAAGAACTGTTGATGAAACGTCCCATCCGTTTTTTTAACACCACCGGCCCCTGTAACCCGGAGGATCACTACATGCTGCCCCCCAAGGATCGCCTGGTAGGGGCCCAGCTTGACCGGTATATTCGGGACAAACTGTACTGGGTGCTCCACGCCCCCCGGCAGACCGGGAAGACCACGTTTCTGCAAAGCTGGATGCGGGAAATCAACGCCGGGGACGAAGCGGTTGCCTGTTATGTCAGCGTGGAAAGCTGCCAGGG
>JAISWN010000256.1 GCA_031271075.1 Treponema sp. | reverse complement strand
GAGTACCTCCTCTGGCGGGAGATAGACGACGAGAACCACCTTGCCATGGCCAGGGATCTGGTCTATCCCCGGATCGAGGAAGCGGAAAGCCTCAGGGAAGTACGGAGGGAAGTGCTGCTCAACCCCGGCCCGGCCACCACCCGGGACAGTGTGAAGTACGCCCAGGTCTGCGCGGATATCTGCCCCCGGGAGGAAGAGTTCGGGGAGGTGATGGAGTGGATTGTGAAGGAGCTTTCGTTGATGGCGGGAAAGCCCGGCCGGGTGGAAACCGTGCTTTTCGGCGGCTCCGGTACGGCGGCGGACGAGGCGATGATCTCCTCCTGCGTACCCGAGGGGGGAAGGCTCCTGGTGCTGGACAACGGGGCCTACGGGACCAGACTCGCGAAAATCGCCGGGGTATACAAGCTGGACTATGAGGTGTTCAAGAGTTCCGGTTACCTGCCCCCGGACAGGGCCGCGCTAAAGGCAAAGCTTCTGGAGGGGAACTTTACCCACTTCGCCCTGGTGTACCACGAAACCACCACCGGGCTCCTCAACCCCGCGCCCGAACTCTGCCGTTTCTGCCATGAACACGGTATTAGTACCATGGTTGACGCGGTAAGCGCCTTCGCCGCCATCCCCATCGACATGGACGAGGATTGTTTTGATTTTATGGCTTCCACCTCGAACAAGAACATCCAGGGTATGGCGGGACTGGGCTTTGTGTTCTGCCGCGCCGAGGCGCTGGAAAAGATAAAGGCCTATCCCATGCGGAACTACTACCTTAACCTGCGGGATCAGTACGAATGGTTTGCCAAAACCCGGCAGACCCGCTTTACCCCGCCGGTGCAGATCCTCTACGCCCTGCGTCAGGCGATCATCGAAACCAAAATTGAGACCATTGAAGGCCGCTACTCCCGTTACCGGGCCTGCTGGGAGGAGCTGGTAAAGGCGGTAAAGAAACTGGGGCTTTCCATGCTGGTTCCCGAGGAGGCCCAGTCGAAACTCATCACCGCCATTGTGGATCCTCCTTCCCCCCGGTACTCCTTCGAAGCCCTCCACGATCTTGCCCGCCGGGAGGGGTTCACCATCTATCCCGGAAAGCTTTCCGATGCCGACACCTTCCGGATTGCCAACATCGGGGACATCCGGCCTGAGGAGATGACCCGCTTCACCGGGATACTGGAATCTTACCTGGAGGCCCTCTGATGGGAGAAACAGTATCCTCGGCGAGAGCCGTGGCGGGGGCCGTGGCGGGAGCCATGGCGGGAAAAGAAAAGATCATCTACCTGGGACTCCGGGGGGACATCGTGCATCCCGGCATCATCAACATTATCCGGGAGGCGGAAAAACGGGGCAGGGTGCTTATCGGCCTCCTCACCGATTCCGCCATCGTTTCCCATAAGCGGCTTCCCTACCTTACCTACGAGCAGCGCCTTGAAGTTATCTCCAGCATCAAGGGGGTTGACCGGGTGGTGCCCCAGGAAGAGTGGAGCTACATCCCCAACCTGAAGAAGTACCGCCCCGACGGGATCATCCACGGGGACGACTGGCGGAGCGGCGTCCTGCGGGCGGAACGGGAGGCGGTGTTCGCCCTGATGAAGGAACAGGGCGGGGAAGTGATAGAGATCCCCTACACCCAGGGGGTGAACTCCGCGGCTTTTCACGAAGCCATAAGGGCCATCGGCACCACCCCGGACATCAGGTTGAAAAGCCTGCGCCGCCTTTTGGACGCGAAAAGGCCGGTGCGGATCATGGAAGCCCATTCGGGGCTTTCCGGGCTCATCATTGAGAAGCTGGAGATAGAAACGGAAGAGGGCCTCCGCGGTTTTGACGGCATGTGGTCCTCCAGCCTTACCGATTCGGTCAGCAAGGGGAAACCCGATATTGAGGCGGTGGATCTGACTACCCGGCTTCAGGATCTTACCAACATCCTGGAGTGTACCACCAAGCCCATCATCTTTGACGGGGATACCGGGGGAAAGAGCGAGCATTTCGTGTTTACCGTCCGCACCCTGGAACGGAACGGCGTTTCCGCGGTGATCATTGAAGACAAGGCGGGGCTTAAAAAAAACTCCCTTTTTGGAACCGAGGTAAACCAGAATCTTGCCCCCGTTCCGGAATTCGCCGAAAAGATCAGCGCCGGGAAGCGGGCGCAGATTACGAAGGAGTTTATGATCATCGCCCGGCTGGAAAGCCTTATCGCCGGGGAAACCACCGCAGAGGCCCTGGCGCGGGCCCGGGCTTTCGTGGCCGCCGGGGCGGACGGGATCATGATCCACAGCAAGGAAAAATCCGGGGACGATATCCGGGATTTCTGCGAAAAATTCCGCGGGGAATATGCGGAAATTCCCCTGATCCTGGTTCCCACCACCTACAGCCGGTTTACCGAGAGGGAACTGGCCTCCTGGGGAGCCTCTATCATCATCTACGCCAACCACATGCTCCGGGCCTCTTACCCGGCCATGCTGAACGTCGCCCGCAGTATCCTTGAACATGAACGGGCCATGGAAGCCGACAAGCTCTGCATGCCGATTAAAGAAATTATCGAGTTGATTCCGGGAGGGAAATGATCGGGGCTTTATGGAGCTTACCAGAACCCAGTTCGAGATTCTCAGCTTCCTCGAAGCGGCGGGAGGCGGAACGACACAGCGGGGTATCGCCGGGGCCACGGGCCTTTCGGTAGGAACGGTAAACAAGACCCTCGCCCAGCTTGCGGATGCGGGCCTTGTCGCCCGGGGCCGGATCAGTGCGGGAGGGATAGAGGCCCTGGAACCTTACCGGGTACGGCGGGCCGTTTTCTTTGCCGCCGGTTTTGGCGCCCGGCTCGTGCCCGTTACCCTGAACACCCCCAAGTCCCTTATCCGGGTAAAAGGGGTAAGGATCATTGACACCCTCCTGGACGCGGTAATCGCCGCCGGGATAGGGGAGATCCTCATCGTCCGGGGATATTTCGGGGAACAGTTTGACCAGCTCCTCTCCAAGTACCCGGGCATAGAGTTTCTGGAGAATCCCCTTTACAACGAGTCAAACAACATCTCCAGCGCCATGCGCGTCCGCTGCCGGCTGCAAAACGCCTACGTCATGGAGGCCGATCTCCTGCTCCGCAACCCCCGGCTTATCACCAAATACCAGTATTCCAGCAACTACCTTGGTGTTCCCGTGGAACTTACCGATGACTGGTGTTTTGAGACAAGAAATGGGGTAATAACAAAACTGCGGGTAGGGGGCCGCAACTGCCACCACATGTTCGGCGTCTCCTACTGGAACCGGGAAGACGGCGCAAAACTCGCCGATCATATCCGCCAGGTCTACGAGATGCCCGGCGGCAGGGAACGGTACTGGGATCAGGCCCCCCTTGAGTGCTTTAAGGGAGACTACGAGATAACCGTGCGGGAATGTACGTTTGAAGACATCACCGAGATAGACACCATCTCTGAACTCAAAAGGCTGGACGAATCATACCGCGGCGTCTAAGAACCGCGCGGCGGCAGGGATTCGGGCCTTGCGTTATTGCGGATCCGCCTGGGAAAGGGTAAACTATAACCATGAGCCGGAAACTGCCCGTCGGGATACAGGATTTTGTCAAAATCCGGGAAGAAGGATTCCTCTACGTTGATAAAACCGCCCTGGTACACCGGCTCATCACCAACGCGGCCGGCCCGGTGTTCCTGTCCCGCCCCCGGCGTTTCGGGAAATCCCTGCTCTGTTCCACCCTGGGGGCTGTTTTTGGGGGCCGCCGGGAACTCTTCGGCCCCCTGGCCGGGCGGCCGGCCCTGGCGATAGACGGTCTTGACTGGGAGTGGAAGCGGTACCCGGTTATCCGCATCGACCTTAACACCGGGGATTACACCCAGGGACCGGATATCCTTGGGTCGATCATCCGCAATAATCTGGAGAATATCGCTATCGTGTCCGGCATTAAGCCGAGAGGGGATATTATACCAAACCTGTTCGGTAATTTGATTATGGATATGAGCCGGAAGTATGGTCAAAAAGCTGTTGTCATTATCGACGAATACGACAAACCCCTCTTATCCACGATAGACAACAGAGAACTGCACGTAACCATGCGGAACGCCCTGAAAGGTTTTTACAGTGTTTTAAAATCCGCCGATGAATACCTCAAGTT
>JAISWN010000252.1 GCA_031271075.1 Treponema sp. | reverse complement strand
CCGGTCTCCCGGCAAAGGTAGCGGATCTCCTCCGAAGCGTCCGTCTCCCCGATGAGTACCGCGTTAAAAACGATGCCGTTGTTGGCCATATAGGCGGCAAGCTCCGAGAGGCCGTACTGTTCGAAGGCAAGCTCTCCCAGGCTTCCGGAACTGACAAAGATAAGGGCCCGCTTCTTTTCCCCGGGCAGAAGATCCGTGGCGGCAAGGCGCAGGCCCAGATCGAAACGCCAGCGGGGATCAAAGGCGGCGGGGACGCTCCGGGCAGCCGTTTCCAGAGAGGTGTCGATCCGCTCCCGCCGGGGCTGGGCGCCGGCGGAGACGAGGGAGACGATCTTTCCCGAACCGGAGCTTTCAAGCGTCTGTTCGATATCCCTTACCGCCTGGACAATATGATCCCGCAGGGCCAGGGTGCCGGGGGATCGTTCAACCAGAATCGAAAGGTCCGCCCCTTTGGCCTTGTAACCGGGGGTATAGAAATTCTGTTCCGCCGCTACCCTGCCCTGTTCGCTCAAAAGGAAATTCCGCCCGTCCAGGCCCACAATGGGCCGGCGCAGCCGATCCTGTACCTGGATCTCCACCGTTACCAGGGGGAAACGCTCGGAAGAAACCCGCTCAATCTGCACAAAAAGGCCGGAAGCCATGTCGTCCATCCGGGTAAGCACCGAAACTTCCCCGGCGCTGAAGTTGGCGGCAAGCACATTGCCGTTCCTATCCATCGCCGCCCCGGTGATACGAACCCGGGAATTGCCGGTCATCCCCAGTTCCCGAACCACGGCGGAGGCGGGATCGATCAGGAGGATCCGGTTGCTGTCCACCGCGAGAATCCTGCCGTCGGACAAAAAACGGAGGCTTTCCGGCCCCCCCAAGCCTTCGGCGGCCAGGACGCCCCGGTAGACGCCGTTCCGGTCGAACACAAAGATCCGTTTGGCCGCGCTGTCCGCCGCGTATACCAGGCCGTCCCGGGAGGCTATTCCCGTGGGGGAAAGGAACCCCGGGAAGGCCGGGGAACCGGGGCTGCCTCCGGCCAGGGGTGCGCCGAAGGAGAGGATAAAATTCCCCTCCGGGCCGAATTTGCTTACCCGCCGGGTCCCGTAATCCACCACGTAAAGGTAACCGTCCTCGTCTACCGCAAGATTCTGGGGGCCTACCAGGTTCCCGTCCCCCAGCCCTTTGGAGCCGATGTAGGAGAGCCAGTTTCCCCCGGCGTCCAGGACGCTGACCCGTCCTCCCCGGTATTCGGAGAGGTAGAACCGGCTGCCGTCTGGGGCGGCAACCAGATCGTAAGGCCGGTCAAAACCGTTCAGGGGGCCCCGTTTCCGTTCCAGGATGAGGCCGTTCACGTCGATGCGGACAATTTCGTTACTCCCGTAGGCTACCACCCACACCGATCCGTCATCCAGGGGGAGCACCGCCGTGGGCTGGCGGAAGAAAACATTGCCGTCGTATTCCCCGGGGAAGCGGCCGGCCTCCACGTAACGGATCTCCCCATCTTCCACGGGAAGGAGGCTCCGGCGGTTTCCCACGATCTCGATGACGCTTCCCAGAAGCATCCCCTGGCCGGAATTCCAGCCGTAACCCGCCGCGGCAGCCTGCCACTGGCGCAGGGCGGTTTCCTCAAGGCCGGAACGGTAATAGGCCCTTCCCAGCCAGTCCAGGATCTGGGGCTCCCCGGGTTTGAAAGACAGGGCCCGCTCAAAGGAGAGAATCGCCTCGTTAAAAGCGTAGCGGTTGTAGGACTGAACCCCCAGCCGGAACTGCTCTCCCGCCCGGAGGGCGTCCATATCCGTACCCCCTGGCTGGGCGTGAACCAGGAGGGGAACCAGGCAGCCAAGGCCGAAAACCAGCGCGGAGGCCAGCAGTCTGTCGCGCTTCGCGCCTAAAACTTCCAAAAATCGCCGGTTAGGCGCCGCCCATGAGGCGATTTTACCTTGCAAACTGCCCTCGAACCAAAGGTTCGCGCAGTCCGTAAATCGTGGTTTTTGCGGCACAAAGTGGCGCAAAAACCTACAAGTGCAACAGGCTGCCAGGCAAAAGACCGGGACAAAGGCAAAAAACCGGCTCCCGCCGGAATGTTGCCCGCCGGAATTTTTCATCTCCGCCTTCCCCCCTGATTCCTGGACACGATCTGCCAGTGTTCCTTGATTTCTTTTTCGTTGGGGGCGATGTCCAGGGCCCGATGCATCCAGAGCCGGGCCTCCACAATCTCCCCGCTCTTGTAATAGGCCCAGCCCAGAGAATCCAGATAGGCGGGGTTCTGGGGCTTCCGGTCTACCGCCAGCCTGCAGAGCCGCAGGCCCCGGAGAAGATCCTCGCTGGTATCCACCAGGATATAACCCAGCCCGTTCATGGCGGTAGTGTTGTTTTTGTCCAGTTCCAGAGCCTTCTCGTAAAATTCGATGGCGTTTTCCCAGCGTTTCTGGAGCCAGGCGGCGTAGGCCAGGGTGGTATAGAGCTGGGGGGATTCAATGCCGTTGTTCTGGAGGCGCCTGAGTTCAAATTCCGCCATTTTGGATCGTTTGGTTAGGACATAGATATAGGCCAGGGTCATACGGCACTGGTACACCCGCAGCACATCCTGCCCGGCGGCTATTACCTGTTCCAGGTACAGAAGGGCGTCTTCAAAACGGCCAAGCTTGGTATAACAAAGCCCAAGGTAATAGGTCAGTTCCCTGTTCTCTTCGGGGCTGAAACGATCCCCGGAGACCCGGCGGAGTTCCTTTAAGGCCAGTTCCCAGCGCTTTAACCGGAAGAGCCGTATCCCCTCCTCAAGCCGTCCTCCTCCCGAAGCCTCGGGAACAGCGCCGCTCCCTTCCCCGGGAAACCATTTATCCGTCATTACGACCCGCCTCCGCCGCCGTTCCCGCCCGGTTCATCGCTCCGTTTACCGTCCGGTTAGTAACCGGATGGATCAGCACCGGGCTTAGGGATACCAGGTTTCGGGACACCATATCCCAGTCGGAGCCGGGTTCCGGCTGATTGGACACCCTTCCGGCCAGGCCAAAGCAGTACCGCTCCCCGTTGGGGGCCTCCATGATCGAAAGGCTGTCCTGGTACTGCCGCCGGCAGGGAAAAGCAATCCTGCTCCCATCAGGGCCCCTGGGACTGTTGGGGATATTGACGTTGAGGAAGGTATCGGGCTCCCAGAGGGAAGTGAATTCCTCAAGCTTTTTAACTACAAAAGAAACCGCCATATCCCAGTGATACTCCCCGCCCGGGGAAGATTCTACCAGAGACAGGGCAATTGAGGGAACGGAGAAAAAACTCCCCTGCCGGGCGGCCGCGGCGGTACCGGAGTAGACAAGATCGGTTCCCAGGTTTGCCCCCCGGTTTATCCCGGACAGGATCAGCTCCGGCTTTAAGGGAAGGGCCCCCAGCATCCCCGCGATAACGCAGTCCACCGGGTTACCCGAACAGGCCCAGGTATCGGCCTCCCGCTCCTTCAGCCGGAGGGGCTCCCCTAAAAAAGAGATGCAGTGGGACACCCCGGAACGATCCCGGTCCGGGGCAATAACGAACACCCGGCAATCCCCCCTCTCCCGGAGAGCCCTGGCGAGAAGCAGTATCCCCTTACTCTCTATGCCGTCATCATTGGTCAACAATATAGTCATCTTCAATCAATCGTGGGCGCCAATCATGGGGCCTGGTCATGGGGACGCTGGGGAGAGATTCGGCTGCAAGTGGCGAGTTTCACATCATAAATAACCGGATGAAAACCGAATATCCGCTCGTAATCCTCAAGCCGGTCCCGGTACTGGGCGATAGCGTCCTCCTGGATAATGGTGTAGGTACAGCCCCCAAAACCCTGGCCGGTCATCCGGGACCCCAGTATCCCCTCCGTCTCCTGTGCCCGCTTAACCAGCCAGTCTATCTCCGGGCAGGACACCTCGTACAGATCCCGGAGGCTTTCGTGGGAATGGAACAGGATCTTGGAAAGAGCGGGAAGATCCCTCCGCTTGATCGCTCCCTCCGCGTCGTGAACCCGGCGTATCTCCTGGACGATGTGCATGCTCCGCCGGCGTATCTGCTCCGGCAGATCCCCCATGGATTCCACCAGATCCATGGCGGCAAAGTCCCGGAAACTTACCCCCGCCTTCTTGCGGGAAAGAAGGTTCAGCCCTTTTTTGATGTCCTGCCGACGCTGGGCCAGCTCCTCCTCCACTCCGGCCCGGGGTACCCGGGAATCCATAACCAGGATACGGTACTTTGAAAGGGTCGATTTTATCCGCCTGACCTCAAGGCTCTCCTCATCCACCAGGAGGAACTGGTCTTTCCGCGCGGAAAGAAGGACAAGGAAATCCACCGGGGAAAGGTCCTTCCCGAAAAAAACCGCCTGGGCGGCGCTCAGCCGGGAGATAAGCTCCTTCTCGCCCATGGGCACCTGAAAAAGCCCCTTCAGGGCAATGGCGGCGGCCACCTCAATGGCGGAAGAAGATGCAAGGCCTATCTGCTGGGGGATATCCCCGGCAACGGTAAAATTGAGCCCCTTTACCGGGCGGCCCAATTCGGCGAAGATGTGGATGGCGACTTTGATATAGTTGGCCCAGCGATCTTCCCGCTTATACTTCAGGTTTATCAGAGTCGTCCGTTTCCGTTCCCCCAGATCCGCGGCATAGAAACGGAGGGAGTTATCCTTCCGCAGGCTCACCGCCACCCGGATACATCGGTCAATGGCGGCGGAAAGGTATAATCCGGCCTTTGGCTCACCATGCTCACCCAGGAAGTGTATCCTGCCGGGAGCCTCGGCTATGACAACAGGTTCGGATCGGTCTGCCTCTAACTC
>JAISWN010000217.1 GCA_031271075.1 Treponema sp. | reverse complement strand
GAAATACCCCGTAAGGAGGTAAAACACCCCCAGGTACACATACCCGATGGGGGAGTTGAAATAGGCGGCCAGTTCCCGCCGGATAATCGCGTTCATTCGGTTTCTCCTTCTTTTTCGTCTTCGTTTTTGACCTCTCCATCGTCCGTTCCGGCAAGAACCGAGATAGCGGCGTTGTCCCCGGCGGTAAGCCGGATAAAGGCCTCCTCCAGGGAAAGGCCGTTTTTCCGCAGGGAAAGGATGGGCCAGCCTTTTTCCGCGAGAAGACGGAAAAGCTCCCGCCGCACATCCTCTCCCGGCATGCTCTCCAGGGCAAACTCAAAGGCCCTTTGATCCTCCGCAGGCCCCAAAAGTTCCGCGGATCTGAGGCCCGGGAGGCTTCGGATATGTTGCAGCATCTCTTCCGCCGGCCCTTCCGCGCTGAGGAGCAGCCGGTTTTCCCCGGTACGGGAGAGGTTTTCCAGGGTGTCGTCGGCAATGAGGATCCCGTTGTTGATCACGATGACCCGGTCGCAAACCGCCTGTACCTCCTGGAGGATGTGGGAAGAAAATATCACCGCCGATTTTTTCCCCAGATCCCGGATGAGGCCGCGGATCTCCAGGATCTGCACCGGGTCCAGGCCCACGGTGGGCTCGTCCAGGATCAGGATGCCCGGGTTCCCCAGCATGGCCTGGGCCAGCCCGACCCGCTGCTGGTAGCCCTTGGAAAGGTTTTTGATAAGGCGCCTGCGTACATCCGTGATCCCCACGGATTCGCAGATCGAGGCGATGTGATCCTTCCTGGGCAGGGAAATTTTCTTCAGCCTGAACAGAAAGGACAGGTAGGCGTCCACCGTCATGTCCGGATAAAGGGGCGGCCGCTCGGGGAGGTAGCCGATGCTTTTCTTGGCCTCAATGGGATTCTCCAGGATTTCATGGCCCTTCACCGTCACCGTTCCGGAAGCGGAAGACGTATACCCGGCAATGATGTTCATGGTGGTGGACTTGCCCGCGCCGTTGGGACCCAGGAAACCAAGGATCCCCGTATCCCCCAGGCTAAAGCTGATATTGTCCACCACCCGCCGGGAGCCGTAAGTTTTTGTTACATTCTGTACACTTAACATGCTGCAACTCCTCAAAATAAAGTCGGAGGTTTTTAAAAATCTATCATACTTTATTTCATAACAATTCGCAAAGCCTCCCGTTACCGGTTTTCTGAGGCGGCGCGGGATCAGCAATTTTACATTTACCGGGCTAAACTTACGGGAAAAGCTCCGCGCAAGGGATTGGAGGGGTGCGCGCCCCGCAGAGGCGCGCAGCCCCGGCGCATTGCGCCGGGGCCGGAGCTTAGCGGAGCCCCGGAAAGCCCGGTTTGCGGCGTTCTGCGCCGCAAATGCGCCCAAATTTCTCAAATTCCTTTTAATGTAAATTTACTGGCGCGGGATCGCGGCCCTGTCCTATCTCCAAAAACCGGCGTATAATGGGGCATAATTCACCAGGAGGAGAATACTATGTCTGACGGAATGAACTACGCGCCCAAGGGGAAGGGCAGCCAGGTGGTGAAAAAAGGCGATTTCGTCTTTGCCGCGGCGGCCCTGGATCACGGCCACATTTTCGGGATGTGCAACGGCCTTGTTGAAGCCGGGGCCACGCTGAAAAGCGTCTGGGATCCGGATTCCGGGAAGGTGGAGGATTTTATCAAGCGCTACCCGGGAACCCGGGCGGCCCGGAGCGAGGAGGAGATCCTTGGGGATCCGGAAATTAAGCTGGTAGCCGCGGCGGCGGTTACCTCGGAACGCTGCCCCCTGGGACTGCGGGTTTTGGCCGCGGGGAAGGATTACTTTACCGACAAAGCGCCCCTGGTAAGCCTTGCCCAGCTTGAGGCCGCCAAGGCCAAGGTCAGGGAGACGGGGAAAAAGTACATGTGCTACTTCAGCGAGCGGCTCCACGTGGAAAGCGCCGTCTACGCGGGGAACCTTATCGCCGAAGGGGCCATCGGCAGGGTGATCCAGGTGCTGGGCCTGGGACCGCACCGCCTGGGCCCCCCTTCTTCCCGTCCGGCATGGTTCTACAAAAAGGCCCAGTACGGGGGGATCCTCTGCGACATCGGGAGCCACCAGATAGAGCAGTTTCTCTTTTACGCCGGGGTGAAGGACGCTACGGTACTGCAGAGCAAGGTGGGCAACTTCGGTCATCCCGATTTCCCGGAGCTTGAGGACTTCGGAGACGCCACCCTCCTGGGGGACAACGGGGCTACCCATTACTTCCGGGTAGACTGGTTCACCCCCGACGGGCTGCGTTCCTGGGGGGACGGCCGTTCCTTTATTCTGGGAACCGAAGGCTACATTGAACAGCGGAAGTACCTGAACATAGGAACCGCCGAACTGGGAAGCCGCCTCTTCCTGGTGAACCGGAAGGGGGAGCAGCATATCGAATGTACCGGCAAAACCGGCTACCCCTTCTTTGGGGAACTTATCCTTGACTGCCTCAACCGGACTGAAAAGGCCATGACCCAGGAACACGCCTTCAAGGCGGCGGAACTGGCCGTGAAGGCCCAGATGCAGGCAATAAAAGTCGCCGGCGCGTGAAACGGCAGTTTTTCTTTCGGATTGTATACGAAGACAGCCGCGTCGTCGGGGTGGACAAGGCTTCGGGCCTCTCGGTAGGGGGGGATCGCTGGGACGATTCCCGGGAGAGGCTGGACAGGCTGCTCGCCGGCGCGCTCCGGGCCCCCGCCGGGGACGCCCCCGGTGAAGACGCCGCCGGAGAGAGCCCGGAGGGGAAGGCCCGGCTTTTTACGGTACACCGCATCGACCGGGACGCCTCGGGGCTTGTGGTCTTCGCGAAGGACAGGGAAACCCACCGCGCCCTCTCCCTGGCTTTCGAGGGCCGGGAGCTACAGAAACGCTACATCGCCGTAGTCCACGGCAGGCCCGGCTGGAAAGAAACGGTCTGCGATCTCCCCCTGGTTCCCGACGGGAACAAACGCCACCTTACCATTGTTGACCGGTACCGGGGGAAAAGATCCCTTACCCGCTTCCGCCTGCTGGGAGGCGCGGGAAACTACAGCGTTGTTGAGGCCCGCCCTGAAACCGGCCGGACCCACCAGATCCGGGTTCACCTGGCCGACCTGGGACACCCTATCGTCTGCGACCCCTTCTACGGCAGCGGGAAGCCGGTGTTTCTCTCCTCCTTCAAGCCGGGCTGGCGGGGAAACCCCCTGGACGAGCGGCCCCTCCTCCAACGCCTGGCCCTCCACGCCATGGAACTGACCCTGCCCCAGGGTATCCCGGCCCGGCAGGACGCGGAAGATAGTCTGACCCTCCGCGCCCCCCTGCACCGGGACATGGCGGCCCTGATCAGACAGATGGAAAAACAGGCGGGGGCGGGGGAATTTATTCGTGCTGAGGGGGTTTAATACCCAAGAACCCGCTTGCGCGGGGGAGCTTCAGGGCGGTTAAAAAAGTATTAAACCTCCGAGTGCAACCACTTCGGGAAAACAGCAAAATGCAGGGCATTTTGCAGGACTTGCAAGCTAGCCACTGGCTAGCAGAGAACCAACCGGGTTCTCGAACAAGTCTAGTGACGCCGTGTGTTATATCCTTTGGTAGTTTTTTGTACTGATACAGAAAAAAATTTGCAAAAGAGCCGGTATTTGCCTTGACAACATTCTCCCCTCTTGTTAACATGGCTTAGTTTATAGGGGACTTAGCCTCTAAGCTATAAGGTAAGGTAAACCATGCTGCCAGGGTCCGGCGTTATTTATATCTACCCCCCCCCCCCCCCCCCCCATGCATATTTACGCCTTCTCATGTCTCGTATAAGTACGTTTCTGTAAACAAGCTCAAACCCTATTGTCCCATAACGCTTGCAGGCGTAACCGCACATAGATTATCAAGCACCACCGGGCCGCCGTTCCGATCCAACAGGCCGGTTTTTATTCGTGCCGAGGGGGTTTAATACCCCGCCCTTCAGGGCGGTTAAAGAGGTATTAAACCTCCGAGTGCAACCACATCGGGAGAACAACATACCTCGCCCTTCAGGGCGAGGTT
>JAISWN010000187.1 GCA_031271075.1 Treponema sp. | reverse complement strand
ATGCGCCAGAGCGCCAGGCCGGTGGACGAAGTTATTCCGGTTTCTTTTACCCTGGGCCGGGACGGAAGCCTCACGCTGGAGGAGGACAGGGGCTATCCCTCCCTCCGGGGTTTTCCCGCCTTTCCCGCCGAAGCCGTCCGGCCCGGTTCAAAATGGGTCGCCCAGGGCAGCCGGGTGGTGGATCCCCTGAACACCGGTTCTCCGGTAGCGGTTCCCCTTACCGCGGAATACGAGTACCGGGGGGTGGAACTGTACCGGGATATTCCGGTTCACCGGATCTCCGCGAAGTACGCCATGCGTTACCGGGCTCCTTCCTCAGGGGACGGCCGTTTTTCCGGCCTTCAGGGAACCCACACGGTGGATATCCTCCTCAAGACCGCCGACGGCCTTCCCCTGTTGATACGGGACAACCTGGACGAGACCTTCTCCTGGCCTGAGGGATCGACGGTCCGGTTCAAGGGTTTCACTCTGACTTTCAGCCAGGGGATCATACCGGTTAACCGGAACACCATGATAGCCTCCATAGGGAAGGCCCTGGATTCGGGGGGAACACCGCCGCCCCAAGTCCCGGACGGCGAAAGCGGCGGGAGCGCCCTGGAGGAAAAACTCCGCAGCGGAAACGGGGACGCTAAGGGTATCGATCTGCTTTCCGTTCCCGAGGGCATACGGCTTGTGGTAAAGGATATCCGTTTCATCCCCGATTCGGACGAGTTTCTTCCCGAGGAACGCCCCCGGCTGGATGTTATAGCCGACGCCTTAAAGCTGGCCGGGCCGGGCCGGAATTTCCTGGTGGAAGGCCACACCGCCAGCCTGGGCAGGGCTTCCGGGGAGATGGATCTTTCGGTCCGCCGGGCAAAACGGATGGTCGACGAACTGGCCAGGCGGGGTATCAGCGAAAACCGTTTTATCTACAAGGGCTGGGGCGGTACAAAGCCCGCGGGGGACAACTCCAGCGAGGAAGGCCGCCGCCTGAACCGCCGGGTGGAGATCACCATTTTAGAGTAGGGGGAATATTTGGGAGACGGGCGAAGCGGATGTACATACTCCCTGCTATATATTCCATACTCTATACTCCTTACTACATATTCCCTACTCTGTACTCTCTACTACATATTCCATACTATATACTCCCTACTACATATTCTACACTCTATACTCCGTAAAACTCCGTGGTGAAGTTTCCCCATATCCGCCTTCTTGGTGTTTACAAGGTCATAGTATCCCGGCACGATTAAACTTGCGGATTTGGGCGCATTCCCACCTATAGGCGATGGGCTTTTATTCCTAATAAAATAATTGTGGATTTACCGAAGACATGGTAATATTTTTATGGGAGCATTTTATAGGTTTGCAGTACAGATTTGAAAAAGGACTTTATATCATGGACAATCGTATAAAACTTACCGATCATTATGCTACTGCTGAAGGTTTTTTAAAGGAGTCATATTTATTAGACTGTGTTCAAAGAGGACTCCGTAGCAATATTGAAGCGGTACTTTCTTCCGAGGAATATTTGTGTCAAATGAAAGAGCTATTTGGCAATGACATTTCATTTGCCAAAATGGTTTTTTCATTCATCTGGCCAAAGATTATATATGCCGCTGTTGAGGGCGGACTTTCAGAAGCATCTGCTTCGAAGGGATATGATAAATATTATTACAATCTGCAACATGCTCCATCTGTTCGCGTTCTATTGGAGATGAACAGGCGAATTTTCACCGAATTTGCGGATAAAGTAGCTTCGGCTGGTGCCGATGCCCACCTCTCAATACTCGTCTGCAAGATTCATAGATACATAAGCACCAATATATATGAAAAACTGACTGTTAATCATATCGCCCAGAAGCTCCACTTGAGCAGGAGCCATCTTTCCCATGTGTATAAGCATGAAACAGGGGAAACCATAACCGATGGAATCCGGCACAGAAAGATCCTTGAGGCAAAGCGTCTGATACAATATTCTTCGCTTTCCCTTACCGATATAGGATCCAAGCTTGGCTTTTGTTCACAATCTCATTTTATCGATGTTTTCCGAAAGGAATCAGGAATGACGCCATGCCAGTACAGGAATCTTTACCAGGAAAAGCCAGACTGATAAACCTGTAAGAAATACATCTCCTTTGAAGAATGATATAATGGCGCGGCAGAATGTTCTTGAGGGAATATCCGGTGGAATGTAATTTAATAGCACAAATATGATAAATACTGCACGTTTTTTGTAATCTTGCTTGTCATTCCCTGATAAATTCAGGAGGAAGTCAGCGTTGATTAGGATCAGGACGGCAGGTTTATACCTGACGATATTTATTTTTAGGAGGAATGAAAATGAAAAAAAGCGTTATAACAGTGCTTGTATTTGTCATGTTTTCCATGACGGTCTTTGCCGGTGGAGGCGGCCAACAGTCTCAGTCTACTATTCCAACAGATCCCAATGTGCCGATAACCCTTACGGTATGGTGCTGGGATCCGAATTTTAATATTTTTGCCATGAACGAGGCGGCAAAAATCTACAACCGGGATAAGCCCAATGTGAAAATCAACATAGTCGAAACCCCCTGGGCCGATGTACAGCAGAAGTTGATCACCGCTCTGGGAGCCAATGAGACTTCTTCCCTCCCTGATATTCTTCTTATGCAGGACAATACCATACAGAAAAACCTGATAACCTATCCCAATGCCTTTTTGCCGGTGAGCGACAAGATCGATATTAATCAGTTTGCCAAGTTTAAGACTGGCTACGGTAATATGAACGGCAAATACTACGGTGTACCTTTTGACAACGGCGCCGCCGCGACTTTTCTCAGGCGGGACATTGTGGAGCAGGCGGGGCTCAAGGTGGAAGATTTCAATAACATTACCTGGGAAAGATTCATCGAATTAGGCAAGATCGTCAAGCAAAGAACCGGGGTAACTATGATTTCATTCCATGCGAATGGGCGCGAATTTATCAATATCACGCTTCAGAGCGCCGGGACATGGTTCTTTGACACCCAGGGCAAGCCCTTTATCAACAGCAACCAGGTTCTCAAACAGGCCATAGAACTCTACATCGAGATGGTCAACTCCGGAGTGGTACTTCCCACAACCACCAGGGATGATCTAAACGCCGCGTTTAATACGGGGAAGGTGGCCTCGGTCATAGAAGGTTGCTGGACCATCGCCTCCATTACCGCAGAGACTTCCCAGAAGGGCAAATGGGCGGCGGTAAACGTCCCTCGGTTCGGAACCATCGGTTCCGCGACAAACTATTCGAGCAACGGCGGATCGGGATGGATGGTTCTCTCCAACTCCAAAAACCCTGATGTGGCCATTGATTTTCTGGCCAAGACCTTTGCCGGAAGCAAGGAACTGTATGATATCATTCTGCCTTCTTCGGGAGCCATAACAACCTGGCTCCCCGCCGCCGATTCCGCAGTTTACAGCCAGTCCAGTGAATACTTCGGCGGCCAGAAGATTTACACGGATCTGGTCTCCTTCGCCGGCAAAGTTCCCCAGGTTAAATACGGGGTCTTTAATGACGAAGCCCGGGCCGAAGTTGTCAAGGCTTTGGCTGCCATCATGCAAGGCGCTCCCATTCAGAAGGCCCTTGATGAGGCCCAGAGAAACGTAGAGTTTATTATCAACCAGTAGAGGTAAGAGAGAATATTCCGCCTTCCCCTGCCGGGAGGGCGGAGATGGGGGAATAATCATGCGGCACCCAATCAGACTTGAAAAAAAATATGAATGGTGGGGTTGGTTTTTTGTCACCCCCGCATCGGTATTTATTTTTGTTCTTGCTTTTTATCCGATGGTATACGCCTTTATCATTTCGCTCCAGTCTGGGCTGGGGACCAACCTGCGCTTTACAGGTCTAAGAAATTACTTCCGCCTTTTCCAGGATCCTATATTCCCTAAAGCGGTAGCCAATGTTTTTATGTACTTACTCATCCAAGTTCCCGTTATGATTTTTCTGGCCCTGATACTGGCATCGGTTCTTAACAACAAAAACCTCAAGTTCAAAGGTTTTTTTAGAACCCTGGTGTTTCTTCCCTGCGCCACGGCCCTGGTTTCTTCGGCGTTGATATTCAAGTCCTTCTTTTCACTGGACGGCATCGTGAATTTCTTTCTCCTTAAATTTCACTTTACCGATACTCCGATCAGTTTTCTCATGCATCCCTACTGGGCTAAATTTATCATTATTTTGGTTATTACCTGGCGATGGACGGGGTACAACACGATTTTTTACCTTGCAGGACTGCAAAATATTGATACTTCGGTGTACGAAGCGGCCAGCATAGACGGGACCTCCCCGGTTCAGCAATTTTTCCAGATTACGCTGCCCCTCCTCCGTCCGGTGATACTGCTTACTACAGTTATGGCAACCAACGGCACGCTCCAACTTTTTGACGAGGTTAAGAGCATTACTACGGACGGCGGCCCGGGTACCGCCACCCTGACCATATCCTTTTATATCTATGACCTTCTTTTTACGAATGTTACCCAGTTCGGTTACGCCGCCACAGTTTCATATTCGATTCTTATCATGGTAACAATTTTGACGCTGATTCAGCTTAAAGTGGGGGACAGGGTGTCATGAAAAAGGGCAAGTTTCTTTCCAATGTATTAATGTATTCATTCCTTGTGATTACATGTTTTTTTTCTTCTTTCCCTTTCTTTTGGATGGTTTCTGCGGCCACTAACAAGAGTATAGACATCATCAAAGGAAAGGTCTTTTTCGGAACCAATCTCATAGAGAATTTTTTGACCCTTATCAAAACTGTAAACCTAGGACAAATATTTTGGAATTCTTTAAGGAATTCGGCCGTAGGAACCCTGGCCGGTATCTTTATCTGCTCCCTGGCCGGCTACGGCTTCCAGATTTACCGGGACAAACGCAAAGACCGGCTCATGTCGATCCTGCTCCTCTCCATGATGGTTCCTTTCGCGTCAAAACTGGTCCCCTTATATCTCATGTTCAGCAAAGCGAAACTGTTGGATACCACGATGGGTTTTATCCTTCCTTTTATTTCCACCGCCTTTCTCATCTTTTTCTTCCGCCAAAGTTCAGTGTCCTTCCCTATTGAGATAGTACAGGCCGCCCGGGTAGACGGGCTCGGGGAATTCAGCATATACGCGAGGGTATACTTTCCCATCATGGCCCCCACTTTTGCCGCAGCAGCGATAGTAACCTTCATGAACAACTGGAACCAGTACCTGTGGCCCCTTATTGTCCTCCAGAAGCAGGAAAACAGAACCCTGCCCATCATGCTCACCGGCTTTACCGCGGGTTATTTCATTGACTATGGTATGCTCATGCTGGCGGTAACGATCTGTACCCTTCCCACAATATTCCTCTTTGTTACCCAGCAGAGGCGTTTTGTAGCGGGGATCCTGGGTTCGGTAAAATAGGGGGCAGTATCTGGTCTGCAATGTCCGGGCGCATGGTACCTTGATCATCCTAAAAACCGGATGATTTCAAAAAAAATTTACCCCGGAGTAACACGGAGGTAAAGGTAGTAGGCGAATTGCAGATCACCGCGCTAAAATCGTCCCGGGCGATAAATTTGTCGTAATCGCCCTCAAAATCAACCTGCCACTCGGCGGCCATGGCGCGGCCTTTTTCCGGGTTCTCGTCCCAGAGGGCGCGAAAATGAACCTTGCCGCTTTCCCGCAGCTCCCGTACATAACCTTTCGCGTGGACATGCCAGGAACTGATGATTCCCACATTCAGCATAGACTTCTCCTCATAAGCACTACCGGAAGCGCCACCGGGGTGGAAGCCGCCGTAAGCATACTGTACTCTATATGCCGGGAGTTACGGAAGGACTGAAGCTGCCCGGAATAGCGCCCACGGAAACGGGTTCCATTAAAAGTAGAAGAACGCGAAGGCGGCAAAGAGGGCGAAGAACAGGGTGTTGGCGATCTTGATAGCCGGCATCCTGTTCCGCACAAAATCCGAAAGGGCCATGGCCTGCTTGCCCTTGTGGCAGAGGATAACCAAAAGGGCGGGGGGCAGGGCGGCGGCGATGGTATAGCAGAGGAAGGCCGAAAAGGCAAGGGCAAAACTGCCCGTATTGGTTCTGAGCAGGTAAAGGATCGTCGCCAGGTAGATCTGCCCGGTACAGAGGAATTCCCCGGCGGAAACAAGCGCCCCCAGGGAGAAAATGGCGGCCATAAGGTAGCGGGGACTCCCCTCCACCGCTTTCTGTATGATGGAATGGTTAAAACGCCGCAGCGCCCGGGGGAGCTGCACCCTGATGGCCCCGTAATTTTCCCGGCGGGCGTTGATAAAATCCAGCGTATTAAGCAGGCAGAGCAAGAGGGACAAAGCTATCACCACCACCCGGACCAGCCCCTGGACGGCCTTGAAAAGCGCCGCGTCCAAAGATCGGGCAAGGGTAAAGAGAAGGAGCCCCAGGACAAGGTAGGTAAGAAGCTTGCTGGCCACGTAGGAAAGCCCCAGGGGAAGGACATGGGCGTTTTTTGCCGCCAGGAGGGAGAGGAGCAGGAGGAGCATGGAGATGGAGCAGGGGTTAAGGCCCCCCAAAAGACCGGCCAGGAAAACCGCCGGCAGTTCCAGCCAGTTCAGGGCGCGGATTTCCCCTCCCCCGCCGGGGAAGGCAAAATTCAGGGCCTTGCCGGTAGCCAGAACCCCCAGGGCGCCGCTCTGGATATTGGAGTAACCGGAAAGGTAGCCGGCGGTATAAAAGACAATGGG